>JAAUTD010000070.1 GCA_012031845.1 Synechococcaceae cyanobacterium SM1_2_3 | reverse complement strand
TTGCTGGTGTTTTTGCCCAGCCGATCAAATCCAGCGACCGCTATTTTCACCGTGCTGGCAGCGGCGTCAATGCCATTGGCTATCCCCGGCTCGGTCTGGTGATTTCCCGCAAGGTCGCCAAATCCGCAGTGGCGCGCAACCGGATCAAGCGAATCGTGCGCGAAAGTTTCCGTCATCATCAGCCATCGCTGGGTGGACTGGATTATGTGGTAATGGGCCGGATTGGCGTGGTCGAGCAGAACAGCACGGTTTTGTTCACTGCATTGCAACGGCACTGGCGGAGACTTGCAGGCCCATGCGCGCCATCCTGATCCTGTTCATCCGTGGCTATCAGCTTTTTATCAGCCCCTTGTTGGGCAATCACTGCCGATTTTATCCAAGCTGCTCCCGGTACGCCCAAGAGGCCATTGAACGCTACGGCGCTTTTCGTGGCGGCTGGCTGGCGATCCGGCGGGTGCTGCGCTGTCATCCCTGGCATCCAGGCGGCGTTGACCCTGTTCCCGAACTTCCCCCGAAGGATTGATGATGGAAAACCAACGTTTATTGCTCGTTGCCGCGCTGATGTTCGTGGTGTTTCTGCTCTGGCAGAACTGGCTGGAGTTTCAGGCCAAAAAATACCCGCCGCCCACCCCGCCAGTCGCCACCGCGCCCGGAAGCGCAAGTCACTCTCCCGCTTCGGTGATCGCGCCCGGTCAGGATGTGCCTACCGCCGGCCCAGTGGTGGGCGGAGGCATGCAGGCGTTGGGCAGCGGTCAACGGGTGCGAATCATAACCGACCTGTTCGATGCCGAGATTGATACGGTGGGCGGCGATCTGCGCCGGGTCGGTTTGCGCACTTACCCCGAATCGGTGCAGCAGCCGGATCTGCCTTTTCAATTGTTGCGGGATAACAGCGCAGAAATTTTTATTGCCCAGTCGGGATTAGTGGCGATGAACGAGGGCGCTGCGCCGAATCATTACGCTCAATTCACTGCGGAACAAAAGGAATACCGGCTGGCTGATGGTCAGGACAAGCTGATAGCGCCATTGATCTGGACGGATCCTTCGGGCGTCAGGGTGATTAAGACCTATACGTTTCAGCGCGGCAGTTTTCTGGTGGAGTTGAATCAGCGCGTTGAGAACGGCAGCGCCAGTGATTGGCAAGGCGGCCAGTATCGGCAATTTCAGCGCACTCCGCCCAAAACCAGCAATAGTTTCTTTGGCGGCGGCGTTATCACCTATACCGGGGCGGTGATTTCCACGCCTGCGCAGCGTTACCAGAAAATATCCTTTGATGACATCGCCAAGCAGGCTTTGAATCAATCGGTTAAAGGCGGCTGGATTTCAATGATTCAGCATTATTTCCTCGGCGCGTGGATTCCCAATCCCGGTGAAACCAATGATTTTTATACCAAGGTCGTTGGCGGCAATCGCTATGTGGCGGGAATGAGCAGCGCAGTGCAAACCGTGCCGATGGGCGCAACTGGCGATTTCCACACCCGTTTGTATATTGGCCCAAAATTGCAAGACGCCTTGAATGAAATTGACCCTAATCTGCATCTGACGGTGGATTACGGTATGTTCACCATTATTGCTGAACCCCTGTTCTGGCTGCTGAAGGCGATTCACGCCATTATTGGCAATTGGGGTTGGGCGATTATCTTTTTGACCGTGCTGATCAAACTGGCTTTCTACAAGCTGTCCGAGACCAGCTATCGTTCAATGGCGAATATGCGGCGACTGGCGCCGGAATTGACGCGATTGAAAGAGATGTATGGCGATGACAAGCAGAAAATGAATGAAGCCATGATGAATCTGTACAAGCGGGAAAAGGTCAATCCGCTAGGTGGTTGCTTGCCGATTCTGATCCAGATTCCGGTATTTATTGCGCTGTACTGGGTGCTGGTGGAGAGTGTGCAATTGCGGCAGGCGCCATTCATGCTGTGGATTAATGATATGGCGATTCCCGATCCGTACTATGTGTTGCCGCTGATTATGGGCGTGACCATGTTTATTCAGCAAAAACTGAGTCCGGCTCCGCCTGATCCGGTGCAGGCCAAGGTGATGATGGCTTTGCCAATAGTGTTCACCTTTATGTTCCTGTGGTTCCCGGCTGGATTGGTGTTGTATTGGGTAGTGAATAATGCGCTATCTATTGCTCAACAGTGGATTATTACCAAGCGGGTAGAAGAAGGAACGGATAAGCCGCCTTCTAAAAAGAGTGAGGGTGTGGTCGGAAAAGCGATTGTGCAACAGGCGGGTAAGCTGTTTTCACTGGCGAAACGCAAACTGTCCGAGCAGTTAGCGGGCAAATTAAAGAAGTAAACCGGCGGTAAATGGGCAGGATGCCCGTTTACCACCTGAACATCCGTGTTCCCGCTTTAGTCCGATAGATGAGACGGTGAATCAATGGACACCATTGCTGCTATTGCCACGCCGCCCGGACGCGGCGGCGTAGGCATTGTGCGAGTGTCCGGGGCAGCGGTTTCAGTTATTGCCGCTGCGTTGCTGGGAAAATTACCTAATCCCCGTCAGGCTACTCTCCGCAGTTTCTGCGCCAGCAATGGCGAACTTCTCGATCAAGGCATCGCGCTTTATTTCCCCGCTCCTCATTCCTTTACCGGCGAAGATGTATTGGAGTTGCAAGGCCACGGTGGGCCAGTGGTCATGGATTTATTGCTGGCGCGAGTGTTGGAACTGGGGGCAAGGCTGGCCCGGCCCGGTGAATTCTCTGAACGCGCCTTTCTCAATGACAAGCTGGATTTGGCGCAAGCCGAAGCCATTGCCGATCTGATTGCCAGCGATACCGCCGCCGCCGCCCGCGCCGCCCTGCGATCATTGCAGGGCGAGTTTTCGCAACAGGTGAATGATCTGGTTGAGGGTTTGGTTGAGTTGCGGATTTATGTCGAGGCTGCAATTGATTTCCCTGAAGAAGAAATTGATTTTCTGGCCGATGGAGTGATTGCAACGCGGTTACGCGATTTGCAGAACAGATTATGCAGCCTGCAAGCCGTAGCTCGACAAGGCCGTTTGCTGCGCGATGGGATGACCGTCGTGATTGCCGGTCGGCCCAATGCCGGTAAATCCAGTTTGCTGAATCAACTGGCCGGGCGCGATGCGGCGATTGTGACTGCTATTCCTGGCACTACCCGCGATGTATTGCGTGAACACATCAGCATTGATGGAATGCCGCTGCATATTATTGATACTGCTGGCTTGCGTCATAGCGATGATGTGGTGGAAGCAGAAGGAATCCGCCGCGCCTGGGTTGAGATTGCAGCAGCGGATCAAATTGTCATGCTGGTGGATGATCAATCGGGTTTTACAGTTGAAGATCAGGCATTACGGGAACAGTTGCCCACGGAGACGCCAGTGACCGTAGTACGCAATAAAATTGATTTGACGGGTCGAATGTCAGCAATAGCTCAAGGCCAATGGGGAACAGAAATTTTGCTATCAGCCAGGAGTGGGGATGGACTGGATTTATTGCGGGATCATCTCAAATCCTGCATGGGCTATCAGAGCGGTGGAGAAGGGACGTTTATGGCGCGGCGGCGACATCTGGATGCGCTGGAGCGGGCGGCGGAGTCATTGCATCAGGCCGCGTATCAATTAGAAATAGTTCGCGCTGGTGAATTGGCAGCCGAAGAATTGCGGGAAGCTCAGAATGCGCTGGCGGAGATTACCGGAGAGTTTAGCTCTGAGGATTTGCTGACGCGGATTTTTAGCAGTTTTTGTATTGGAAAGTAAATTCACTTTTATTGCCGTGACGAACGCTGAGAACAGCGCTTGAGCCAAGGTTTTGAATGATGGGAAGGGTTTCAATGAGTGAATTTCCTATAACCTCGCTTTTGCGGATGACGACCTGCACCGGGATGCCATCCTGGAAGCGGCCAAAGAGTACCAAGCCCTCATCTTGCTCAAATGGATCAGATGAAAAGGTAAAAAAATGACTCCCTCTTTCTCCTTCTCCAACATCCGTGATAACGATACCCACGGCAAAATGGCTGATTTCCTGAAAGACAGAATTCAATCCGGAAGTAAATTATCGATTGTCTCTGCCTATTTCACCATCTACGCCTAAAAATCGCTCGCTGATTAATTGAACCAAATTAAAAATCTGCGTTTTTTCGGAGAACTTCGCTTTATCAATTCACTCGATCCCAGTAAAACGGATAGTAAATCTTTCAAAATTGGGTTCATCGCGGGTTGTTGTGGAGTTAGGTAGAACTGATCAAGACCCGTTGCTTAAAGTTGACAAAATTACGAAACCCATAGCCCATGCGTTTGACTGTTTTAATGGAGTTTTTAATTCCTTCAATGACGCTGGTCGTGACTCGATGAACAAAGTAATTCAATATATAACCAATGGTGCTTGTTTAATTCAAAGGTTGAACTCGGCAATGGACAACGGCGCGAAGCCCTGCTCAATGGGCTGGAGACCTTGCCATTAAAATCAGCAGATTGAAAGCGGCAACGGTGAATGCCAACCGAGCCAGAACGTAATCCGCCATGCGATGCATCACCTTTCTAGTGACTGATCAGGGTGAGCATCGAAAACACAGTTTCGATCAACATCCGGTCGTTCCATGTCCCGCACGGGCAGAGTTTGAGGTTGGGCGGATTGCCTGATCGGGCATGAAACTCGGTATCGTCCAAGATCACCCTGCGATCTTGGAACTTCTCAATGAGCGGATGAAACCGGGTGTCGTGAACGTTGGCCGGTGCGCCGAGCCATCCCACAATTCCATCCCACAGGTGGACGACCCACAGACAGAGCTTGCTGCCCACGATCCAGCGGTGATTGGATAGCTCTTTGCATCCGATTTGCCGAGCGCTGCGTCCTTCCCGAAACGGATGGATCCGTTCGATGCTAGAGCTATCTACAACGCCTAAGAGCGTCGGCAGTGAGTGAAGCCGGGTGACTGCTGGCGCGAGTCAACAGCCATTCCAGCGCGGGCGCGTCTGAGGGGCATAGCGCAAATTCGCCGTGATTATTCAGCCACGGGCCCAGCAGGCCGGGAATAACCAGATGCAGCGTGTTTGGCATAATGTTTTGGGCGGGGTGGGTCAGGGGCTAATTCCTTATGGCAGCGGTTGATTCTGGCTTAAAGCAGCAATGAAAATTCCCAGTATTTTAGCCAACTGATCCACATAATACTCAGTGCTATCCAAAGAAATAGTATTGCCTTCAAGTTTCAAAAATCGCCAAATGCTTCCTGTTGTTACGCAGCCATAAATTGAAATAACAGGTTTTTGTTTATTCCTGTTATACATCTGAGCTGCAACCATTTCCGCCATACACTGCCCAAAACCGGAATTGATATTTTCATTCTTCGCTTCAACAACAGTTATAACCGGCGCTGAAATGGTCAACTGACTGGTGGAAAAACTGAACAAAAAGTCGCAGTAGCCGGTTAGCCCTTTTTCTTTATCAACATCAAAGCGGTTGCCAGAAAAAAGGCTGACTTTGTTGCCGGTCAGTTTTTTAACTTCAGCTAGGATTGGGGCAATAATAAACTCAGAGCGGGCTTTTTCGGTGCCGATGGCGCTCCCTAAAGGAATAAATTCCGCCAAAAGCGCCACCAGTCTTTCAGAAGGATTGATCGCCTCAACTGAATTCAACAAATTGGGAGTCTCTTCAATAAGAATGGAAAAATCATTTTGAATTTTTTCTATCGAGAATTCTTCGTAGGCCATAAAATATTTAACCTCCTAGTGCTGGTCATTGTTATACCCATGCGGCATGGGTTTCACGCTACTGGTTATTAGTGTCTATGGTAAACCTTCAGAAATTTCAACCCGTAGTGCATCTGAATGATGCGCTACAGGCTACGAGCTGACGTCTCAATATAAACTTTCGGCTTTAACGTAGCCGTCTTGTGTAGTGATCGAATTCTGGCGGGTTACGCTTTTCTAAACAGCCCTATCGCGCTACCTTATATTTTCTGTAGGGTTAATCTTGATAGATTTGAGGCGATAACAACTGAAGTAGCTCTTCCACTTCAGAAATCACCTGATTAGCAAGAAGTATGTCAGGAAAACTTGCCCGATGAATAACATCGTTTCGTGGATTGATTACCAGCTTTATGTATTCCTCCTTAGGCTTAGGGAGAGCAATACTCAAAATTCGAGCCAGTTCAAATCTTCCTCCAAGCGCACTAAACTTCTTGACAAGCTTTTCACCAAAGGAAACGTGCAGTTTGTCAAACTCATCCAAAATTCGATCTGTGAGCGATATTTCCAAGGCATTGGCAGCTTCAATAATGGTTTTTCTGAAATCACCATTTTTTCGGGCATTGTATGCTTCCAACAGTAAGCGGTACTCAAGCCGAGGAGGAAATTTTTGTGAGCTTAGGTGAGAAGCTTTTTTAAGTTGTTCAAGATGCAGGGTTTGGTCAACTCCAGATTCAGATACTATAATATTTATAGAATTGTCGCTAGAAATATGCCTAAGTCCAGCTTCTTCGCTTATGATAAGCTCAATTTTCCCCCCAATTTCATTATCCTCACCTTCAACTTCAACATAAGTGTCACGGCGTGTATTCTGAGTTGTCAGTAGAATCACATACTGCTGAAAAAGATTAAGCCATGCCCCAAAGCTTTTATAGATTTGCTGTGCATCTGGCTGAAGATTATTCCGATGTAGCACAAACTCAAGCAAAGCACATTCCACTAAGGCTTCTCCCATTGGATAAGAGCGAGGTCGGCCCCAATAAATGAGTCTTTCGCCTCTCTTCCATGTACACGCTGCAGAAGGTCCCAAGAGAGGTTTATGCAAAGGGTCTTTATCTTGATCATGCCAATCTGGAAGCGAAGGTAAAGTCAGTGTGCCAGCGTGACCGCCTATAGAAACATCAACTGTCTGTCCAAGTGCATCTGCTGAACAATAAAGTGGTGTAGAGAACTCAATGATTCCATAAAGAGTGTACTCTGACATTGGATAACCTACGATCAAGAGTAAATTAAACTTCTAAATTACATCAAGCCATTTTAATAACCTGATGCTCTTTCTTCCACCCGCCGGACTGCTCCCAAATCCCTGGAAGCAGTCCCGGCTATTGCAGATTAATCCGAATCCAGCGGTTCCACTCGAATGCGCATCACCGGCGCACTGATGCTATCCAAAGCCTCAATCGCCGCAATCGCTTCATTCATGCGCTGCTCGCGCACGGGATGAGTCAGCAGGATGATTGGAATATCGTCGGCGTCGGCCTTGGGTTTGGGCCGCTTTTGCAGAATCGCCTCAATGCTGATGCCACGTTCGCCAAGAATGCGGGTCACATCGGCCAATACGCCCGGCTGATCATGAGCGTGCAGCCGCAGATAGCAGGCGGTCTCCACCGATTCAATCGGCAATACCGGTAAGTCCGACAGCGCATCATGCTGGAACGCCAGATGCGGCACCCGATTTTCCGGGTCAGCGGTCAGGGTATGCACCACATCCACCAGATCGGCGACTATCGCCGAAGCCGTCGGCTCCGCCCCCGCGCCCGCGCCATAAAACAGGCTTTGGCCGACCGCGTCGCCCTTCACCAGCACCGCGTTCATCACCCCGTTGACGCTGGCCAGCAGATGTTGCTGCGGGATCAGGGTCGGATGCACCCGCAACTGGGCGCCGTGCTCATCGCGGCGGGCAATGCCCAGATGCTTGATCCGGTAGCCGAACTGCCGGGCATTGGTCACATCTTCGCGGGTGATGTGGCGGATGCCCTCGATATACACCTTGTCGAATTGCAGCGGGATGCCGAAAGCGATGGACGCCAGAATGGTCAGTTTGTGGGCGGCGTCAATCCCGTCCACGTCGAAACTCGGATCGGCTTCGGCATAACCCAGCGCCTGCGCCTCGGCCAGCACCTTGGCAAAGTCGCGGCCCTTGTCGCGCATCTCGCTCAGAATGAAATTGGCGGTGCCGTTGATGATCCCCGCCACCCATTCCAATTGATTGCCGGCCAGCCCTTCGCGAATGGTCTTGATGATCGGGATGCCGCCGGCCACCGCCGCTTCAAAACCGACCATCATCCCGGCAGCGCGAGCAGCGGCGAAAATTTCATTGCCGTGGCGGGCGATCAGCGCCTTGTTGGCGGTAACGACATGCTTGCCATTGGCCAGCGCCCGCAAGACCAGACTCCGCGCCGGTTCGTAGCCGCCCATCAGCTCAACGATGACCGCAACTTCGGGATCGTCCACCACCTCCAGCGCCTCGCCGGTCAGCTTCATCCCTGCGGTGTTGGCCGTGGTGGAGTCCAGATTGCGGGCAGCGGCGTGAGTAATCACGATTTCACGCCCGGCGCGGCGACTGATTTCTCCGGCATTGCGGGCTAAAACGCGGGTGACGCCGCCGCCGACCGTGCCCAGGCCCAGCAGGCCCACCTTGACTGGCGGATATTGATTCATGCGCAGTTCTCCACCGATGGCGCCAGCAGCGGCGCATAGCTGTCGCGGCTGTCCTTGCGGAACATCTCGCGGATGCCGCGCAGCGCCTGTCGGGTGCGATGTTCGTTCTCGATCAGGCCAAAACGGACATGATCATCGCCGTACTCGCCAAAGCCGATACCCGGCGACACCGCGACTTTGGCTTCCGCCAGCAGCTTCTTGCAGAATTCCAGCGAGCCGAGCGCCCGATACGGTTCCGGGATCGGCGCCCACACAAACATGGTGGCCTTGGGTTTCTCCACCTTCCAGCCGATGGCGTTCAAGCCGTCGCACAGCACATCGCGGCGCTTCTGGTACATATCGCGAATCTCGCTGACGCAGTCCTGCGGCCCTTCCAGCGCGGCAATGGCGGCCACCTGAATCGGGGTGAACATGCCGTAATCAAGATAGGACTTCATCCGCGCCAGCGCCCCAATCAGCGTCTGATTGCCGCACATGAAGCCGACCCGCCAGCCCGGCATGTTGTAGCTTTTGGACAGGGTAAACGACTCGACCGCAATTTCTTTCGCGCCCGGCACTTGCAGGATGGACGGCGCAACATAGCCATCGAACACCAGATCGGCATAGGCCAGATCCTGAATCACCCAGATTTCATGTTCGCGGGCGATGGCGACCACTCTCTCGAAGAATTCCAGTTCCACGCATTGCGTGGTCGGATTGGCCGGGAAATTCAGCACCAGCATCTTCGGGCGCGGCCAGGAATCCTTGATCGCTTTTTCCAGCTCAGCGAAGAAATCCACGCCGGGAATCAGCGGGACATGGCGAATGTCGGCCCCGGCGATGACGAAGCCGTAGGGGTGAATCGGATAAGCCGGATTCGGCACCAGCACCGCGTCGCCCGCGCTCATCGTCGCCAACGCCAGATGCGCCAGCCCTTCCTTGGAGCCAATGGTGACGATGGCTTCAGAATCGTAATCGAGATGGACCGCGTAACGGCTCTGATACCAGTTGCATATAGCCCGGCGCAGCCGGGGAATGCCGCGAGAGACTGAGTAGCGATGAGTGTCTTCGCGCTGGGCGGCTTCGATCAGCTTGGCGACGATGTGCTTGGGCGTCGGCTGGTCCGGATTGCCCATGCCAAAATCAATAATGTCCTCGCCCCGGGCGCGAGCTTTGGCTTTCAGGTCATTGACGATATTGAAGACGTAAGGCGGCAGGCGTTTGATGCGTTGAAAGTCGGCGTTCAAGGTGGCATTCCCACAGGCTGGATCAGGAGGTCTTTGCTATGACGATCTATCGGCGTCGGGTTGACGGATTGATGAGTAATGAAGAGTAAAACTGTCGGTTATCAAAGCAGTTATTGAGTCTACCCATAAGCAGGGGAGCCTGTCGAGTTGGCTATTCATGCCTGCCGATCGGCAGTGTCGGCCAAGCTGGTCGATCAATGCGCTATTTTTCACAGCAGCGGCTTTAACACTCCGACGCATCCAGAACTACAATGAGTAGGCCGCTTTTTATTCCTTTACTGGAGAGATTTATGAGACTGAAAAGAATCCTTGCTGTTGTAGCCCTGCTGGTTTCCACTTCGGCTTGGGCCGATTCCGCCATCATCACTGGCGGTATTCCGGGCGGAACCTATCAGAGTGTTTATGGCGCTAACCTGGCTCAGTTGTTAAAAGCCAAGGGATACGAAGTTAAATTGCTGGAAAGCAAGGGATCGCTGGAGAACCTGCAACGACTGGGCCGGAGCGAAGCGCAGTTGGGCTTTGCGCAACTGGACGCCTATGCCCAATATCTGAAAAACGGCGGCAAGCCGTTGGAGATCGTGGCGTCACTCGGCAAGGAATGCGGTTTTATGGTGATCCAGAAGGACGGCAAGATTGCGAGCGAGAAAGATTTGCGGCAGGCCAAAGGCGCTACCATCGCCATTGGCGAGGAGGGTTCAGGCAGTGCGGTCATGTGGCAATACATGACGACCCTGGTGCCGGAATACAAAAACGCCAAGGTTATTTATCAGGGCGGCACCCGCGCCATTAACCAGCTTGGCACTCCCGGCGGGCCAGACGCCTTTTTGTTCGTTACTGCGCCTGGCATTCTGGAACACGCTTTGATCCAAGCGGTTAACGCTAACAAAACGCTGAAGTTTGCAGATATGGACAAGGGCGGGCTTGACGGCAACTTGCCCAGCGGCAAGCCCATTTACGAATTTGATAGAGTTTCAGTCTGCTCCGGGACGTTCTTTTGCAAAGTGGACACTATTTGCACTTCTTCCTATCTGTTCTCGGTGCCCGCAGCCACCGATAAAATCGTGCAGACTGTCAGCGACATTATGGCGATGTCGCCAAAAACCATTACCGAACCCAAACAGTAATGGCGAAGAGCTAAATCGTCAGAACTTCTTGCAGTCCGGTGAAACCGGCATCTTGCCTTTTTCGACAATGACGGTGTGAATTTGCGCCACTGCCTACGCCAGTCGCTTCAAGACATTCTGGCGGAAACGGACGACTTGGCTAGGATCGGGCAATTCCTGGCTCAAGGCGTCCAGCGCAGTGTCCAGGCTATTGACCGCATTCCAGACTTCCTCGCACACAATCATCGCCATCGGTCCAATAAACTCCATCAATTCCTGTTCGACTATCGCCTTGGTTTGATCGGTCATCCGGGTGGTTTCTTGATCGATCATTCGGGCGATGAGTTGACTTGTTTTGGCCGTTGTCGTGGATTTGCCCCAAATCAGCTCCAGAATCTGTGGCGTGGGCGGCAAAGCTGAACGCGATACAACAAAGCGCCCTTCAACAAACCGTGAAGTGCTAACCGTGATTTCCTGACTCACCAAAGACTCCAACAGTTCCAGGCCTTCCATCCCTGGTCTGTTCTGAACCGATAGAAAAACAATTTCGCCCTCATGCATACCAAACTTGGCCATCCAATTGCTGGTAGTGACCACCGAAAGCGTACCGGTGCGTCTTTCCATGCAGAGCTTTTGGAGTTCGCCACCCACAAATGTTGCAAACTGAAAATGCTGCGCTTGAACCATCTCTAGTGACCTCCGAGTTGTGCGGCGACCCTGTGCCGCCAGACATTGCAATTAATCACTGTTAAATCATGATTTCTTGCGCAACCGCTCGAAGGCCATTTTGATGCTGACCGCCATTCGCTCAACAGCACGCGCCAAGGCGCCCAGTTCATCGCTACGTTCAGTGCCCGAAATCAAGGTTTCAAAGTTGCCGCGACTGATGTTTTCCGCAACAGTAGTAAGTTGCACAACGGGATCGGAGAACCATTTGGCAATGACATAGCCCACGATCATGGCGCCCAAAGCAAAAATGATACCCGCAATAAGAATACTGATCAGCAACAGTCTGGTGCCTGACATAACTTCATCATAATCAATAATGCCGATAATCTTCCATCCGGCTTTAGGAGAGGAAATGATGGTGGCCATCTTTTTAATGCCATCTGATTCATAAAATACTGTGCCAGTATTTAGCTTTATCCCTTCGGCAAGTTCTGGTATTTTGAGATCAGAAACCTTTCTTGAAAGCAAATCCTGATTAGGGTTTGCGAGGATTGTGCCGTCGCTTTCCGTGAGTACCAGATATCCCGATTGTCCTATCTTTGTTGAGTTGATGATTTCAGTCAGCTTTTTGAGGGAGATTTCCAGTGCGCCAACAAATTCAACTTGCCCATTAGTATTTTCTATTGCCTTGACTATAGCGATGGAATAGAAACCTAGTGTTGAAAAAAACGCTTTTGATATGGTCTCCTTGCCGGGATTATTTGTTGCATCAATATACCAAGGCCGTTTTCTAGGGTCATAATTCGCATTCATTGGCGAAGTTAAACTGGTAATAAAGCCTCCATGCCTTGTTCCTATATAAGTTTCAACATAGTCAGGATGCGTAGCATGGATAAGAGCTAACTGATTGAAAAGTTCCTGTTCAACTGAACTTCGCTGAATTTTTGTCATGTCAGTTGGCTGATTTGCTTGTACAAAGCTGTTGATCGAGTTATCAATCCTCTTTGTAGCTGGATGTGAGCAGATCATCTCAAGAGTGAAGAGATTATTCTCAATAAAAACGTCGATTAGTTTACTGATTTGCGACATTTCCCCATTCATTCGGGCAGCAATATCATTCTGCGCCCTGTCGCCAACAAATCCGTTGACCATGATCATAACGCACACAATGGGAATAATAACCAGAGCTATTGAAGCCAAAAATAGCTTCTTCTTAATGCTGTTAAGCTTAAACATCGCAAACATTGGGCTATCTCCGTTGTCAGATGGTTATGTCAGTCTAATCAGTTTTTGGATCAGTTGGCGCTAACCAAAATCAGCGCCGCCGGTTTCCGGCTAGTTTCGTTGAATCCTGATTTTTTCCTGCTAATTTAATCAGGAATTATCATTAGTATATTAAGTACCACATAAAGGTTATCATTTCATGACGATTAAATCACCCGCCAGCCCAATGCGTCTGGCGATTACTGGCATGAGTTGCGCCGGTTGTGTAGCGGCGGTGGAAACCGCATTGCGCAGTGTGTCCGGCGTTACCGAAGCTCAAGTCAATTTCGCCGAGCGTACTGCACAAGTTTCGGGCAGCGTCCCGGCGGCAGCGCTGATTCAGGCGGTAAAAGCCGCTGGTTTTGATGCGGCTGAGTTGCGCGACGCCAACGACCAGAGCGCACGCGATGTCGCTGAACAGGCGCATTACCAGCGACTGCTCCTCAATACCGGGGTAGCGGGCGCACTGGCGGCGCCGCTGATGATGGCGGAAATGGTCGGCTGGCTGCCAATGCTGACCACGGCGGCGGGTCAAGTCTTCTGGATCGTCGTTGGCCTGCTGACGCTGGCGGCGATGATCTATAGCGGCGGGCATTTCTTTATGGGCGCATGGCGGCAGTTCCGCCATCACAGCGCCAACATGGACACGCTAATCGCGCTGGGCACGGGCGCGGCCTGGCTTTATTCGATGCTGGTGACGCTGTTTCCCGCCAGTGTGCCCAGTCTGGCCCGCCATGCCTATTTTGAAGCCGCCGTCACCATCATCGCCCTGATCAATCTGGGTTCCGCACTGGAAAGCCGGGCGCGGGGCAAGGCGTCAGCGGCGATTCAACGCCTGATCGGGTTGCAGCCGAAAACCGCCCGTATTGTTGAAGGCGATCAGGAGCGCGACGCGCCGATTGAAACCATTGCGGTCGGGATGCTGATCCGGGTGCGGCCTGGCGAGAAAATCCCGGTAGATGGCGAAGTCGTCAGTGGTCGGTCTACGGTGGATGAAGCGATGTTGACCGGCGAAGCTTTGCCCGTGACCAAGGCTGAAGGCGAGACCGTCACCGGCGGCAGCCTGAATCAGAGCGGGACGCTGATTTTTCGCGCCACCCGCGTCGGCGAAGCCACTCTGCTGGCGCAAATTATCGCCAGCGTGCGGCAGGCCCAAAGCAGCAAGCCGCCGATAGCCAAACTGGCCGATCAGGTCGCGGCGGTGTTCGTGCCGTCGGTGCTGATTATTGCGGTGCTGACCGCGCTGGCCTGGTTCAACTTCGGCCCGGAA
>JAAUTD010000069.1 GCA_012031845.1 Synechococcaceae cyanobacterium SM1_2_3 | reverse complement strand
CGAACGGTTTTTTAATCCGAAGCGAAAGTCCTGGCTACTAGTGCTTAACTCAGCTTCTTGGCCCAGGCGGTACACCAGCCAGGACCCGCCACTGGCTTGCCCTGAAACAGCACACAGGGGCCGCTGGCATCGGTCGGCTTGCCTGAATAGAAGTTGCAATTGCTACACAGCGCCGAGGCGTCGGTGCGCTTCTCGGCTTTAGTCGCGTCAGCCTTGTAGCCCAGCGCGGCGGCTTGCGGATCGGATTCACTGATCAGATCAGCGGCGCTGGCGGTTCCGCTGAGCAGGGCATTGGCGAACGGCGCAGCCGCCAGTCCGATAGCGGTCAATTTGATAAAACGACGACGGCTGTTTTCTGGAATAGAGTGAGTCACGGAAGTTCTCTCGCTGTTATAGGATTTGAGAAATGTGAACCCGCGCCAGTCAGTCCAGCGCGGGCATGAAAAGATAACACGGGTCGCTAAGGAATGACTTGACCTTGGACAATAACCGCTACAAATTTTGCACTCATTATGATTTTTTCCGGGGAGAACTTTAGTGCGACCGATCACTAGCCTGCTCAATTCTAGCCCGCGTTGGCGCTGCTGGGCATTCTGGATCGGCGGCGGTCTGCTGCTCCTGTTCGCCGGAATCTGTGGCTGGCTTTATCTCCAGTTGCACGGCAGTCTGGCGCAACTGGACGGCGTAGCACGACTGAACGGACTCAGCGCGCCGGTTGCAGTTGAACGCGATGCGCTGGGAATACCCACCCTTCGTGGCCAAACCCGGCTGGACGTGGCCCGCGCTACTGGTTTTATTCATGCTCAGGAACGGTTTTTTCAGATGGATCTGTTGCGGCGCTCGGCAGCGGGCGAATTGGCCGAACTGTTCGGCGCGGCGGCGCTGGAACTGGATCGCAGCCACCGGTTGCACCGCTTCCGCTTCCGCGCCGCCCAAACCCTGGCGACGCTGCCCGAACAGGAGTGGGCGCTGATTGCCGCCTACGCCGCTGGCGTCAACACCGGACTGGCGGCATTGTCCGCGCCGCCGTTTGAATATCTGCTGCTGCGCAGCACGCCTACCCCCTGGCGTTCCGAGGACACCCTGCTGGCGGTCTACGCCATGTATCTCACCTTGCAGAGCGAGCAGTGGCCGCGTGAGTCCGCCGTTGGCCTGTTGCATGAGCGACTGCCGCCCGCTCTCGCCGCGTTCCTTAACCCGCCGGGAACGGAATGGGATGCGCCCTTGCAGGGTCAGCCCTTGCCCGCGCCGCCACCACCCGGTTCTGACGTGATTGATGTGCGCCGCCAGCCTTCACCGACCGTTTCGCTGTTCTCCACTGTCGCCGCCGAATCGGAAACCGCCAGCGGCAGCAATCACTGGGTGGTTGCGGGCCAGTTGACCGCGCATGGCGGGGCGCTGTTGGCGAACGACATGCACCTGGCCTTGCGCCTGCCCAATATCTGGTATCGGGCGACCCTGATTTATCCCGATGCCAATGGCCGCGAGCGACAGGTGAGCGGCGTCACCCTACCGGGAGCGCCCGCTATCGTTGTGGGCAGCAATGGCAAAATCGCCTGGGGCTTTACCAATAGCGAAGGCGACTGGGCTGATCTGGTAGTTCTGGAACCCGGAACCGACGCCGCGAGTTATCAGACTCCGCACGGTTCCCGTCCTTTTACCCGCATTCAGGAAACCCTGACGGTCAAGGATGGCCCGCCGCAACCGCTGGATATTCTGGAGACGATCTGGGGACCCGTGCTGGATCGCGACCATCAGGGCCGACAGCGGGCGCTGCACTGGATCGCCCATCAACCCTATGCGGTGAATCTGGGGCCGCTGGCGCTGGAAACCGCCGATACGCTGGAATCTGCGCTCGACGCCGCCAACCAGGCCGGAATGCCGACGCAAAACATTCTGCTGGCTGGAGCCGATGGCCGCATCGCCTGGACGATTGCCGGGCCGATTCCACGCCGGATTGGCTTTGACGGGCGAACGCCGATCTCCTGGGCTGATGGCCGAAGCAGATGGTCTTCTCCACTGCAACCGGATGAATATCCTCGCATTGTTGATCCGCCGAGCGGTCGGTTGTGGACGGCCAACGGTCGGGTGGTGGATGGCGCATGGCTGGCTCTGCTGGGCGATGGCGGCTATGCGCTGGGCGCGCGCGCTCAACAGATTCGCGACGGCTTGCAAGGTCGGCCACAGTTCGACGAAGCCGACTTTCTGGCCCTGCAACTGGATGATCGGGCGCTGTTTCTGCAACGCTGGCGCGATCTGTTGTTGGCAACTTTAACCCCGGAGGCGATTAGCGCCGATCCTGGCTGGGCTGAAATGCGGACATTGATCGCCGACTGGGGCGGGGCGGGCGGCGGTGGATTCAACAGGCTATCGGCTGGCGCGGATGTTTCGGCTCCGGGTTTTGGAACGGGCGTTTGCGCCGCTGATCGCTGCCTGTCGTCAGGCCGATCCGCGCTTCGATTACAGTCTGTTCCGGCAGAGCGAGGGCGCACTGTGGCAACTGGCCTCTCAACAACCGCTGCATCTGCTCGACCCGCGCTATCCCGACTGGTCGGCGCTGCTGCTCGATGCCGCCGACGCGGTGCGAGCGGAGTTGACCACTGGCGGGCGACCGCTGGCGACGCGCACCTGGGGCGACTACAACCAGGTGCGCATCCAGCATCCATTCAGCCGGATGTTGCCGTGGTTCAGCGAATGGCTCGATGTTCCAACCCAACCGCTGCCCGGCGATCTGCACATGCCACGGGTACAGACGCCGGGTAACGGCCCTTCGCAGCGGCTGGTAGTGGCGCCAGGACGGGAAGGGGACGGCATCCTGCACATGCCCGGCGGACAAAGCGGCCACCCGCTGTCGCCTTACTACCGGGCGGGGCATGAAGCGTGGGCTGCTGGCGAACCGCTGCCGTTTGCGCCCGGCCCCATTCTGCATCTGTTGCAACTGCGCCCCGCGCCCTGATCCCACTCATGCCTCGCGTTCATCCTGATGTCCTGCGTTCTGGCGATTGCGCTGCGATGCAGGCGGCTGAGGCGTTGGTTAAGGCGCAAACCCAGAATCAATGGGGACAGAAGGACTTGACGCGCAATAAAAAACTGACGGCAAAACTGATCTCGCAGCTTGAAAACCACCGCCAGCACACTGAAGTGACCGAATTTTTACGAAGGCTGCAAACTGATCCCATCCATGTGGATAGTCGAGAACTGCACTATATGCAGCGGCGCTATCTCGATGGGCGTGGATTTGAAAACCCCGGTGATATGGACGCCCTCTATCAGCGAGTGGCGCAAGACCCTGATGCTCAGGTTTATCGCGCTGGCGGCGTGCGTTATCAAATTCGCTCGCCCCGTGAGGGATGGATTGCGATTGTTGAGCCTAATGGAATGCGAGTGAGCGTGTATCCTGATTTAGGCGACGACTTTGGAGAACCGTTATGGATTCTAAAAAATCTGATTTGCTAATGCTTTATCAAGAATATGCGGAATTTCAATTCGCAATGGATGGAGAAGGGCTAGGTTTGCGGTCAACGCGGCAAGCCTTGGCAGAACGTGGAACTGCCCAACAAACCGTGTGCGCCTTGGACGAATTGGTCATTGAAGCCGTCCAGATTGCCGAATACATCAATCCGGCGCTGCTGGATGATCCGCATGACCGCCCATTGCCGCAGTGGTGGTGGCATCTGGGCAAGCTCCGCGCCGGAACCTATCCCGCCGAACTGCTGCCGCCGCATTTACAGGCGATGTATCGGCAAGGCCAGCGCCAAGCCGCTTGAGTGGGGACATCACTCATGGATTCAGCCGATTTTGTGCAGTGGTTTCGCCAGGCCGCCCCGTATATCAACACCCATCGCGGCAAAAACTTTGTCGTCCTATTCGGTGGAGCGGCGGTGGAGGCCCATAGCTTTTCCAGCCTGATTCATGATTTCGCCCTGCTGGACAGCCTGGGCATTCGGCTGGTGCTGGTTCACGGCGCCCGCCCGCAAGTCGAACAACGTCTGCACGAGGCCGGACGCCAATTACGCTATGTCAACGGGTTACGGCTCACTGACGCCCAGGATTTGCGCTATGTCAAACAGGCGGTGGGGCGGGCGCGCATCCAGATTGAGGCGCGGCTTTCGATGGGCGTCGCCAATTCACCGATGCAGGGCGCTCGGCTGCGGGTGGCGTCAGGCAACGTGGTCACGGCCCGGCCGCTGGGCGTGCGTGATGGGGTGGATTACGGCTTTACCGGCGAGGTGCGCAAGGTAGACGCGGCAGCGATTCGGCAATGGCTGGAGCAGGACGCCATCGCGCTGCTGTCGCCACTGGGCTATTCGCCGACCGGGGAGATTTTCAATCTCAGCGCCGAAGATGTCGCCACCGCGACGCGATAGCGATCAATGCCGACAAGCTGCTGATCCTGAGCGAAGGCCCGGATTTGCGCGACCCGGCAAATCAGCCGATTCGCGAACTCAGTCCCGCTGACGCCGAACGACTGCTGGCCGAACATCCCGCCTTGTCCGAAGACGCCGCCCGGCATTTGCGGCTGGCGCTGCGGGCCTGCCAAAGTGGGGTGCGCCGGGTTCATCTGCTCAATCGGCGGATGGAGGGAGCCTTGTTGCTGGAGCTGTTTACCCGCGATGGGGTGGGTACGCTCATTACTACCGATACTTATGAAGGCGTGCGGCCCGCAACCATTGATGATGTGGGCGGCATTCTGGAGCTGATTCGGCCACTGGAAGCCGACGGGATTCTGGTGTGGCGTTCACGGGAACGATTGGAGATGGAGATTGAGCGATTTACGCTGCTGGAACGCGACGGCGGCATTATCGGTTGCGCCGCGCTTTATCCTTTTCCTGATGAGCAGTTAGGTGAATTGGCGTGTGTGGCGGTGCATCCGGCTTATCGCAATAGCGGGCGCGCCGATGCGCTATTGCGCTTTATCGAACGCCAGGCCGAAGAGCAAAAGCTGAACCGGCTGTTTGTGCTGACGACCCGCACGGCGCACTGGTTTCGGGAGCGGGGTTTTGAACCGGCGGAAGTCGCTGATCTGCCGGTGCAAAAGCAGAAGTTCTATAACTGGCAGCGCCGCTCCAAAGTCTTTATCAAACCTTTATTTGAAAATAACCCGGATTTGCCCTAGCCAGGTCGCAGTGGAAACCGCAGTAAAAAGGCCCCGTGATAGTGGGGCCTTGCTGATTGCCTGAATTTCCTGAACTGAAAGGACTCGGCGGCCTGTTCCGGGATCGGTTGCAAGGCGGTCTGAGCCGCTTCTTCCTCAGCCCGCCCCTTCACTCCCACCCCACAATCTGCCGGATCGATCCTTCAGCAGCATCAGCACCGCGACAGCCGCCAGCAGGATGTCGGCCACCGTCGGCGGCGGGTGCTGCGGTTATCGTCCTGGTGTTCCCGGCGTTCAAGGCCAAAGTCAGGCTCAAAGCGGTCAGGGTGAAGCTGGACAGTAAACACATCATGGATAATCCACTTCAAGACTAAACAGGTTTGCTGCGGATGATTTGGTCAGGACTTTCGCTTCGGATTAAAAAACCGGGTGGTCCTGCATTCAGTAGTGGTTATTTACTTATGCTATTGTAAAAACTAGCATTTCCCCTACCAATCACTATATTTTGCAGGACTACCAAAAACCGTTCGGGGTGAGCCTGTCGAACCCCGTTTTTACCGATGAATGCCCTTCGACAAGCTCAGGGCGAACGGATGGAGCGAAAGTCCTGTTGGTTTCACGCTTTTCCCCAGCGGATGAGTGCTGTGACTTCCCTGTAATGCCGCTTCGGTAAATTCAAAATCTCCCACTTGATGAGGTTTGTACCGATGAAGCTGCGCCCAAACGTAATCGCGCTGCTGGCAGGAAGCCTGCTGGCGGCTGTTCCCCAAGCTCATGCGTTAAATATCCTGCTCTGCAACGATGATGGATTTACTGCGGCCAACCTTCGCGCCCTGTACCAGCGGCTGCAAGCGGCCGGACACAAGGTCATTATCTCGGCTTCAGTAGACAATCAGTCGGGCCGGGGGGGCTACATGAGTTTTCTGGCGCCGATTCCCCGGATTGCCGCCACCTATGTTGATCCCTACTCCGGCTCGACGGTGACCCCGCGTGCGGTCAAGGCGACTATCCCAACCTGGCCGGTCAGCCAGGGATCGGAACCGATCCCAACGACAGTAAGATTTTCTATGTCAACGGCTCGCCGGTCATGGCCTGCCTGTACGGTATGGATGTGCAGTCGCCCAAGAATTTTGGCGGTGCGCCCGATCTGGTGATTTCCGGCCCGAATGAAGGCAACAATCTCGGCCATATCAACGCCAGCTCTGGCACGGTGAACAACACCTACTACGCGATTAACCGCAATCTGCCGGCGATTGCGGTGAGCGACAGCGCCACGACGCAGGTGGAATTCACCGCGCTGACCCCGGCCAGCCGCGCCTGGGAAGTCGCTGACATCGTGGTCAATCTGGTGAAAACTCTGGTAGATAAAAAGAGCGAGGCGGGCGGCAAGCTGATGCCGCAGGGCGTGGGTCTGAATGTGAACATCCCCGAATTCAGCCCTGGAGCGGGCGCAACCCTGCCGTTCAAGATGACCCAGATGGGACAGGCGACCGGGTTTGCTCCGGCTTTTTATGAAGATATCGGCGCCACCCCGATTGGCGCATCCTTTGGCATCCCGGCGGGTCGCGGGCTGGCTGGCATCAGTCTGGTGACTAGCGGAACCACCCTGCCCACCGGCATCGTCATTCCGACCGATAATTCCCCCGCCAGCGAAGGCAACGTCATCGCCGTTAAAAGCGGAGTTTCCATTTCAGTCATTGAAGGGGCGCCCGATGCGCGCCGGAGCAATGTCGAAGCGATGAAGATCAAGCTAAATACGCTGGCGAGGTGAGACGTGAACAGAGCGATAGGCGGTCTTTTGCTGGTTGCGCTGCTCACCAGCGGCTGCAACAACGATGATAGCAACGACAGTGCGGGACCGGTGGTGCGGCTCCCGGCGCTGAGCAGCGGTTCATACACAGTCACAGCGTCGGGCGACGAGCTTTCGTTTGGCGAGTCGTTCTATGACAGCCGGGGTAACAGTTACCTGCTGCTGGCAGCGGATGATCGGACGCCGGCCCAGATCATGGTGGTCAGCGTCGGCGGCGCGGTTTCACGCATTCCGCCGCCCGCTCAGGATGTAAGCATCAGTTATCCGTCCAGTTCTGCTGGCGGCTTCAGCGCACTGAACCTGATCAGCCTGCCGGGACGCTATACCGCACTGGTGGCGAATCAGATGATTGAATTCACGCTTGCCGCCAACGGGGCAATAACAGCGGGCGCTTCCGGCTGCAAGTTGAACGGCGCGTTGGACGCCACGAAAAGCTTTGATCAGGCAATCAGCGCTTCGATCACCTTCAGCAGTTGCTCCGGGATCGCTGGTTCGTACACCGGAATCGCTTTCGCCCGGCAGGATTTGCGCCCTGCCTCCTTCCGGATCGTCGCTCACAATGGAACGAGCGTGGTTGATTTACTGGCATTTTAACCGGGATTCCCCGCTCACTTTGGTTTCGCCCGGCACCAAAACTTTTCTCTTCGCCAGAAGTTCCGCTTGCAGGAGGCAATCGGTCTCTGGCATCCAAAACCTTCTCCTAGCCAGCACCGGGCATTGCGGAACAGCCGCAGCCACGACTGGTTTGGGCAACAGGGGTTGGCCGTCGTCTCCTGCCAGCGGATGAGAAAATCGCGCAAAAACGCTGGGCCGCCATCGGCGAACAGCCGCTTGAGGAAGCTCAGCCCTTCGATCAGGTCCGAGCGGTAATCGGCATCATCGCCGCCTTTGGTTCCTTACCACGCCTTCGGAGCGAAGCCAAGCAACCCGTGTCCACACGCCCACGATGAACGTGCGGATGTGAACCACCGCTTTAACGGGACGATAGCCGCTGTAAGCAGTAGTGAAACTACGGTATGTCAGCACCGGGCGGGTGTTAATGCAGCCGGAAACGGTGCGGTGTTTCCCCTTTTAAGCGCGTCATCTTCCGTGCCAAAGCAACCGCCGCAATACCCGACTCCATCACTGCGGATTTCAAAACGAAACGTCGTGAAATCGGCTGTTTTCAAAATTGAAAATTTCAGGAATGGTTGCAGAGTTCCTATTTTATCAAGCCATTGTTATACCTATATTTGTTATTTTTCCGGCTTTGGCAAGGAACATGCTGTGTCTTTTTGAGATTCCCAAACCAATTTAGAAAAAAATGAAAAACAAGCGCACGACGGCGATCTGATGGAGCCGGATGCTGATGCTTCGATCAATCCCCTTGGAAGGGTTGCCCAGATGAATCTTCGAGAAAACCGATGATCGCCCTATTTCCAGCGCTGTTTCAGTCATTGACGGGCAATGAGCCTTTCCCTTGGCAAACCGAACTGGCCCGCCGGTTGTTGCAGGGCGAGATTCCATCCGGTTGTGCGCTCCCTACCGGCATGGGCAAGACCTCGATCATCCCCATTTGGGTAATTTGTCTGGGCCTCCAAGCCATGAAGGGAACCATCGCCTTACCCCGCCGGTTGGTTTATGCCGTCAACCGCAGAGTGATCGTGGATCAGGCTACTGAGGAAATAACCCGCATTGTGGACATTCTGAGCCTTTCCAATGCCGATTCGCGGATCGCCCGCTTGCGCGAAGCGCTGGCGGCTTTGTCGGTGACAGACGCGGCTACCCCGCTGGCAGTGAGTACGCTGCGGGGCGGTCTGGCCGACAATGGAACCTGGAAGGCCGACCCCACGCAACCGGCCATCATTGTGGGCACCGTTGACATGATCGGCTCCAAGCTGTTGTTTTGCGGGTATGGGGACGGTCGGCGAGATCGGCCCCTGCACGCCGGACTGCTCGGCCAGGATGCGCTGCTGGTTCATGATGAAAGCCATTTGATGCCGGCTTTCGGACAATCGCTGCGGCAGTCTCTTCCGCTCAATCGGCGGGGAACCCCGCTGCGCCCATTTCACACCCTGGATTTGAGTGCGACCGGGGCGGATCACGAGGGCGGCAATTCCTTGCAGCTCAGCGCGGACGATTACGCCTGTCTGCCAATTCGTCGTCGCCTGGGCCTGGAGGGGGAGACCGGACGCAAACGCCTGCGCTTCCATAACCTGACGGAGACGAAGAAGGTTGTTGAGAAATTCGTGGAATGCGCGATTGAGCATGAAAACACGGATGCTGCGGTATTGATTTATGTGCGCACCGTCGGTTTGGCTCGAAAAATTCAGGACGCCTTACGCAAGGCGTTGTCAAGCCAGGGGATTCAAGGCGAAAACCGATTGCTGATTTTAACCGGGACCTTGCGCGGATATGAAAGGGATCAGTTGGCGAGCCATCCCGTTCTGAAGCGCTTTAATCCACAACGAAACCGCGAACCCTCCAAGGAAGGCGCGGTATATCTCATCAGTACCGCTGCCGGGGAGGTGGGCGCCAATTATGACGCTGACCATTGTGTGTGCGATCTTTCCACCCTGGACAGCATGATTCAGCGCTTGGGCCGGGTGAATCGGCTGGGGTTATTCCCGGAAAGTCGGGTTGATATCGTTGTGGATCAGGAAAACTTGGCGAAGCAAGAAGGAGACAAGCAACCTTCAGGAAAAAAGACCAAGAAAGACCCGCTACCACCGTCGCAACCGCTCACTCGAACGATGGAACTCCTGAATACCTTGGCTGGTGACGCATCAGTTCACAACATCGCCAAGATCGCCGGACACCGCGAAGCCTACCCACCCGTGCCGATCCTGCTGGATTTGGACGAGTGGACGCTGGACGCCTGGTCCGTTACCGGGCTGGACGAAGCGGAGTTTCCGCACCGTCCAGAGGTGGCGTTATGGCTGTATGGCATTACCGAGGCCGAGCGCCCGGAAACGCATGTCGCCTGGCGGTTTGAACTGGATTCATTTCCAACGCTGGAGGGTGCGGATGCGGGCGACTGGTTGCAGGACTATCTCGACGTTTTGCCGCTGCATCGTCAGGAATTGTTGAAGGAGCCGACCCATGAAGTCGCCAAAGCGCTGGAAACTCTCGCTGAACAGGGACAGGCGCAAGGCGCGACGCACAAGGCTCTGCTGATTAAGGCCGATGGCAACATCCTGTGGGGAACCTTGGAGGAAATCAGCAAGATCCGATTGTTGAACTGGGGCACGGTCATTCTGCCCACAGGCATCGGCGGGCTTTCCGCAGGATTGTTGGATACCTCCCCAAAGGCGCTGCGCACCGCCGTAGCCGATGTTGCGGACGAACCGGAAAAGCGCGAACGCTTCCTGCTGCGGCGGCAGGGGGAGCAATGGGAATGGCGGCAAGCCGATGGGGCTTCGGGTTCGATAGCGGCGGCGGCTTTGCCGGAGGCCATTCAATGGCTGGCGGATGAGCGCCAGTTGCCGTTATCCGCCGTTCTGGATTTCCCAACGGCTGATCCGGATCATGACGAGCCGGAAACCCGGCAGGCCATTGTGATTTTCAGCGCGCCGGAAACCCGGTTGCCCGCCGCTGGCGATCTGTCCGCCTTCGCCAAACGAGTGCAACGGTTGGATGTGCATCTTGATCGAACCGAAGACGCCGCCCGGCGGATCGTCGCCAAGCTGGATCTGCCCACCGCGATTGCCGATGCCGTTTGCATCGCGGCCCGCTGGCACGACAAGGGCAAGGATCGCCCGCACTGGCAGAAAGCCATTGGAAACCGGACGGGCGACCTGTTGGCCAAGAGCGGTCACACCCGGTTCGACCGGCGCTTTACCAAAGGCTATCGGCATGAATTCGGCTCATTGCTGGACGCCGAAGCGGACCCGGTTCTTCGCCAGCATCCCGAACGCGATCTCATCCTGCACCTTATGGCCGCGCATCACGGCTATGCCCGCCCCGGGTTCCCGGAACGCGCCTACGACCGCACGGCAGCCTATGGCCGTAATGAGCAATCCGCGCAAACCGTACTGGATCGTTTTGCAGCGTTGCAGACCCGCTTTGGCTGGTGGTCGCTGGCGTGGCTGGAAGCGTTGGTCAAGGCGGCGGATGCGATGGGAGGCCCGAATGATTGAGTTGGCGGTAGATTCCCGCAACCCCGGCGAAGTGCTGGCCGCCTGTGGCCTGTTCAATCTGGCGGCGCGTTATGGCTGGGCGACGGGACAGTTCACCGAGGACGGCCAGTTTCGCCTCGACACCTCAGCGACTCTGGAAGAACTGCTTGCTCCGCTGAACCGTAAGACCGTTGTTGTTGCCGAGGATCAATCCCGAGTTCTGCTGGATGGAATCGCTCTCAACTGGTGGATGCGGGAAGGTCAGGATTTCAAGCTGTGGGCGGGACAGGTTAACCCCGATAATCTATGCCGAGATTTACTGAATGCCTGTGAGCCGTTGCGAGGTCGCGCCATCCAAGGCGAACTGTTATCGGCTTCAATTCCCATGACCAAGCGCCTTGGCGTTGATCCCCGCTCGTCCTGGATCAGCCTGGATATTGGCTATTCGCCGAATGACCAAGGCAAAGCCGCGATTCATACCCGACCGTTTGTTGAACTGCTGGCGATGATCGGATTGCAGACTTTTCTACCCCGCCAGATCGGATCACATCACGTTTACCAGCTTTGGTTACCGATGCTGCCGCTGTTATCCGCACGGCTTGCCTTCGCCGGCGTCAAGATGCCGGTTCCTGGCCGCCGTTACCGGTTTTCGATCAGCAAGAGCGGTAGTTTTTCAGTCTTCGATTTCGCAGAACCGGAGGAATAACATGACCATCGAGACGGTCGAGCAGTTATACCAATCTTCAGCCATCGCCTTGTCGTTACGGGAATTTTTACGGCCCGCCTCGGGAGACGTTGTTTTCCCGCCTACCTATGCTCCGGCGAGCAAGAACGATAAATCCGGCTACAACATTTCCCCAACCAGAAACGGCAACCTCTGCACCATTGACAGCATCGGCTCCCAAGCGAATCGCATGGAGCCGATTTTCATGGAAGCCAGCTATCGCGATCTGGTGCCGCAAATCACCGTAAAGGCGGGTGAAGCTTTCAGCGTCAATCTGTTGAAAATGGGGCATCGCTTGGCGGACGCCGCTATTCGCTTCTCGGACTTGCGTGACCCCATTACCGAGGCGTTTCTGGCCTATCGCCAACACGGCGACGCCACCGGGATCGCCAAAATCGGCCCGACTTCACTGGTTTTCGGCGTTTGGGATTCACGCGAAACGCATACCAAAATCTCGCGGCTGCTCAATTCCACCATCCGCGCCTTTCATGTGGATGAATTGACCCGTTCCGCGCTGTACACCCCGACCTTTGAGTATTCAGACATTGGGTTCGCTGAGGGCGAACGCGAGAACGCGGCTGAAATCGGCTTGGCGCACGTACCCAGCACCAACACGCATGGGGGCGTCATCGTTAACGGTTCCATCGTTCGTCAGACGGAACTTAATCTCAACGCGCTGCGGATGTTGAGCGGAACCGGCACGGAAGGCGCCGAAAAACTGCAACGCTATATTCTCGGTTTGGCGCTGATCGCCATGCTGGCGCCGCGAACCCATGATCTGCGCCAGGGTTGCCTGCTGGCGCCCGATCCGGATCAACCGGCAACGCTCCGCGCTGTACTGCGGGACGGTCACGCGGAAGAGTTGGCTTTACCGTTTGCGGTGGTCAAGGACTTTGCGAAAGCTGCGGCAGAAGCATTCGGAGTTGGCGAGCCGCGAGAGGGCGTATTCAATTCAGACCGCGCCAAAGCAGCGGCCAAGAAGGCCAATAAGAAATGACCGCGCTGGATGCGGACAGCAATCCGCCAGCGATGGCCGCCAAGGCAACGCTGTGTATTTCGATTCTGTATCTCTCTGATATGTACCACGGCGCGGAATGGCCGCCTGCGCCGATGCGGCTCTTTCAGGCGCTGATTGCCGGTTTCAATCAAGGCCGATCACGCAGTGACCACGACGAGCCATTTAACGCCGCTATGCGCTGGTGGGAACAGTTGCCGCCGCCTGATATTTGGGCTTGTGGGGCGAAGCCGGGTTCTCGGTGTCGCGTGTTCGTGCCCAACAACGATGACGATATTGCCATGCGGGCATGGGCCAGAGGCAAGCCGGAAGATCCGTTGGACCGGGCGAAGCGTTACACCGAAAAGGCGCGACAGCCCTGGCTCCTGGAAGGAGATCGTTCGGTGCGCTATGGCTGGGCGATTCCTGCCGACAAAGAGGCTTGGCGCAGCGGGTGGCGGACTACGCAGCCCGGATCACCGCTTTGGATGGGGCGTTGATATGGTAGCGGCGCAAGGTCAAGTCGCATCAGGAGAACCACAGCGCGTTGGCATCCACTACCGCCCCGGTGCGAATGCGCAAACCGGCCGGACGCTACGGGTTCCCATTGCGGGGAGTTACGCGGCGGCTGAACGGCGCTATCAGGCGTTTCTCCAGTCGGGGTTGTACGAAGGCGGTTTGACTTTCACCAAGCCGCCGCTGAACTACCGGCAGGTAGGCTATAGGGCGGAGGGCGAACCGGTTGCATTGCCGGTGGCCTGCTTCCGTTTGCTCACTCTGGACGGTCGCGGAAACTACCGGCGCGATGCGCGGCAGACGGTCGCCTTGGCGGCGATGGTGCGCCATGCGGTGCATGAAGTGCTGCAACAGGAGCCGGGGTTTGTCGAGCAACTGAAGACGATCATGGGGCATGGCGAAAAAGGCGGACAAATTGCGCTGCTACCGATGCCGACGGTGGGTCATGAACATGCGGATGGGTTAATCCGGCGCGTAATGCTCAAAGCGCCGGACGCGGACATCCTTCGCCGGTTGACCTGGGCGCTCGATGGTCGGGAACTCAAGGCGGATCATGAACCCGTGGCTCTGCTTTCCCTGATCGAGGAGCAGGATGCCGTCGTCAGCCAGTTTACGAGTACCGGCGAGTGGTGGGAGAGCGTCACACCGGTTGTTTTACCGGGTTATGACCGGCTTGATGCGCGAAAGCACAAGACGGAGAAGTTGATTGGCCGAGCGCTGGCGCAATCCGGTTTTGCGTTATCGGAAGTGCAGGATCTGTGGTATCAGACTGCGCCTTGGC
>JAAUTD010000068.1 GCA_012031845.1 Synechococcaceae cyanobacterium SM1_2_3 | reverse complement strand
GGATTGTGGCGCGTTCTGGATGGCGCGTTGCTGATAGTCAAAAAAAGACGATGCCGGTCTTGGCGCGGGCGACTTCGCGCCCACTGCGCTTTTCAGTCACGCGATAGACAAAATCACAGCCATAGCGGTTGAAATCGGTCACCGCGACAGCGATCACGAGGGTTTCAGCGGCAAAGGCTTCGGATTTGTAGATAATCACGCTGTCGGCAATGATGATGCCGACGCCGCCAATATCCAGTTCCATCAAGCCATAATGCGCCAGAAATTGCACCCGCGCTTCATGCAGCAGCGCCAGCAGGGCGTCATTACCCAAGTGTCCGCCGTAATTCACATCGGTGATGCGTATCGGGATCTCGGTGCTGAACGGGAAATTTGCCGGCATTTCCAACCTGATTCGCGCCATGCGCCGCCTCTGGGATAACCAGAAATCTGTTGTGAAATAATGAGTTTGAATGGGCCGCCCACTAAGAAAAGCAGCGGTTGCGGCGGGATTGTAAACGATTATGGGGTAAAAGCGGATCGGGCGCGGTTGATCGTGCATCGCTCTGTCAAGGAAAGCGCATCATGCTGATTCAATATGATATGCCGGTTTATCGGCCACCATCCGAAGCCAATAGCTTCATTCTGCAAGCAACGCTGGGCTGTAGTTTCAATCGGTGCAGCTTCTGCTCGATGTATCGAACCAAGCACTTCGCCATTCGTCCACTGGCGGAAGTTCACGTCGAAATAGAAACTGTGGCGCGGATTCATCCGGCAACGCGGCGGGTTTTTCTGGCCGATGGCGATGCGCTGGCCGCGCCAGCCGAGCATCTGCTGACCATCCTCACCGCATTACGCGCCGCTTTTCCCCGCTTGGAGCGGGTGTCGAGTTACGCGCTGCCCGCTAATCTGCTGAAGAAATCAGCGGCAGAGTTGACGCAACTGCGGGAGAATGGGCTGATCCTGCTGTATTACGGCATCGAAACCGGATCAGCCGATTTGCTCAAGCGGATTAGCAAGGGCGCAACGCCGGAAGCGATGGTGACGGGCCTGACCAAGGCCAAACAGGCGGGATTGCAAATTTCTGCGACGGTCATTCTCGGTCTGGGCGGCCAGACGCATTGGCGGGAGCATATTGACGCGACCGCTGATTTGGTAAACCGGCTGGAACTGGATTATCTGTCTACGCTGCAATTGATGCTCGACCCGATGATTGCAGAGGAATTTCGGCGCAAGTTTCACGAGCCGTTTCAGATGCAGGATGATCGGGCGCTGCTGCTGGAACAGGCGCGATTGATTGAACGGCTGAATCCGCCCGCGCCGCTGGTGTTCCGCTCCAATCACGCCTCCAATGCCTTGGCCCTGGCGGGTGAATTGCCACAAGACCGCGAAAGGTTGCTGGCGCAAGTGGAAAGGGCGCTGACTGGAAGAGTGCAATTACGGCCGGAATGGCTGCGGGGCTATTAAGCGGTGTCGGGCCAGGCGGGACGGAATCGGGCGAATTTTGGCGGGGCGCAAACCTGACAGGCCGCTGTAGCTCGACCTGTCAGCCTGTATCAGGCTGCGATGGCATCGCAGCTCTTGCGAACAGCGGCGACGATCTGATCTTCCAGCTCGATGCGAATCGCCAGTTGTTCACCCAGATGCGACAGATCTTCACCCAGATCGGCAAGCTGAATCGGGGACAGATCGCCATCGTAACGGTCGTGGAAAGCCAGAGCCGCATGGGTGGTGCTGGCGATCCGGGAATAACAGTGCTGAACCAAGTACTGGGCGCGGCGGTAAGGCGAATCGGCAGGCTGATCTTCCAGCGCCTGAAACACCTCAAACAACCCTAGCGCCAGGTAGTCCACCAGCGTTTGCCGGAACCGTTGCAGCAGATGCGGAATGGGCGCAGCGGGCGAAAACGGTTGTTGCAGAACAGCGAGTTTTTGGTACAGAACTAGGCTGTCCTGTCGGGCGATCAGCAGCTTGGTCACCAAGTCCGGTAAAGCCTTGCTGTGGACCGGGTCGTCAGTAAGCGCGGCGTTCATGGCATATCCTCCGGGTGGCGATATTAATCTTGATTTTGTCGCTGAAGCGCCTCTGGTAAGGCGCCGCCTTATCCTATGCCACTCGTGGCCCGGTTTCCAACATCTTCATGACAAATTTCAGACTGGCTTGCTCACTATTTCGTTGCGCAGATAAACCGGTAGCGCCTGCTCGGCGCTTACCCAATGACTGCGCCGGGATGGGGCGACGGCCAAGCGAGCGGTATTGCAGGCGCGGGGATAGCGGTCACCTTGCCAGCCATCAAGCTGGAGTCGTTGCCCCAGCGTCGCCGCGTAGGCCGCCCAACCACTGCCTACTCCAAACCACTCGCCGACTGGGGCGATGACCGTTTCTGGCGGGCAAACCCGTTCTTCACCGATTCGTTCCACATCTTCGCCAGCCACAGTGTAGATACCCCAATACACTTCGCTCATGCGGGCGTCCAGGGCCACCGCGATGCGCGAATGGCCGGTTTCCCGCGCTGCGCCTATCGCCAGACTCGCCAGCGTGGAGATTGGCGCAACCGGCAGATCGGCGGCAAAAGCAATGCCTTGGGCAACGCCCACTGCGATCCGCACCCCAGTGAAGGCGCCAGGCCCACAGCCGAAGGCAATGGCGTCGAGTTGGGTCGCGCTCAGGCCCGCTTCGGCCAGCACCGCTGCAATCATTGGCAAAATCAGCGTGGCGTGACGGCGCGGGGCCAGTTCATAGCGCTCCAGCACCGCGCCATCCACCCAGACGGCAGCAGAACAGGCTTCAGTTGCGGTATCCAGTGCCAGCAGCTTCATTCAGGTGTTCCAGGAGGGTTAGGGCGTTCATTCGGTTGGATCTGGCGTGAACTGGCGACGCGAGCGGCTGTGCGGTTCCTCCGCTTCTTGCATTTCCTCCGGCGCTTTACCGCGCCGCTGGCTCCCCTGAACAGCCGGTTGAGCGGGCGGGTCAGGGGGATTGGGCGACGCTGGACGCGATGCCGGAAGAGTCGGCGGCGGTTCGCTCCGCCGTGAATCCTGATGCGGTTTACCACGATCATCGGATCGAGGCTGATCCTCCTGCTTGCGATCTCCGTCCTTACGGTGATCTTTCTTGCGATGTTCTTCCTTGCGGCGCTCCCGTTCCCGTTCCAATTCCTGAATCCGCAGTTCCTGCTGATGCAGTTCGCGCCCGATTTGATACTGGCGCAGAAAATCCCGCTCCAGCGGCGGTGGGCAGACCCCGGCATAACCCGCGCCGTTGCGGCCTTCGCTAAAGCCGCGTTGCGGGGTGCAGTAAGCGCGGATGCCTTCTTCCCAACCGGCGCGGTAAGCCTGCCGATCCGGTCGGATGCGATATTCGGCACAGGCTTGTCGGTGTTCAGCCAATCGTTCGGGCGAGTGACCTGCTGAGCCGTCCTGTACGCCAAGCTCATACCAGTCGCTCATCAGGCATTCATCCTTGGACAGGGTAGCACAGCCGCCCATCGCCAAAATACCGATTAAGCCCAGAGCTACCGCTATCAGGGGCTTGGCAGTGGTCACTGTGGCTATCTCTGCCAGTCCGGGACATTCTCGTCTCGTGGCCCAGGGCGGTCGCCTCTGCCGCCGCGCTGATGCGTGGCGCGCCAAATATCGCGCACGTTGACATACCAGGTGCCTCTGGAAAACTCGCCCACTGCGCCCAGATTGACCCGTCCCCAGTCATCGCCCACTTTGATTTTGTAGTTGGGTCGAACCTTGATGCGGATGCCGTCCACCGCCAGCACAGCGGTTTCTCCCGGTCTGAGGGTCCAGGAGTCGCCAATACGCTCGCGCTGATGGGTCCAGATGGTGACGTTGATTTCATCCCGCCAGTCATTGGTGACCTGGATTTCGCCGCGGGGCCGATCACGCGGGGGTTCTGGCTCGTAAGGTGGTGAATATCTATCCTGCTGCGCCAAAGCCCCAGTGGGCGCGATGCACAGCATGGTTGCCACAATAATCAGCGCATTGATGATTTTAGTCACGAATTAAGCCTCTGATTCAGTTTTGGAATAAGCGACATCTCACATAAAACCAGCTTAATTTAGCCTGAATACAGACGCATTCAAGTTTAGGGATGCCGTTCGCGTTCAGGTTTTGGATTCACATCGGGCCTGCTCACGCGCCTTGGCTCGCGCCCATGCCGGACGGGCCAGCATTCGCGTGGTGTAAGCCACCAAGTGATCATGCCCTAACGACAGTTCGCGAACCAGCGCCCAGCCCAAGGTATGGGCGATCAGAATATCAGCGGCGGTGAAGTGATCCCCAACCATGAATTCCCGCTGGTCCAGACCCGCCGCCAGCACCTTGGCTGCTGCGGCAAACTCCCAGCGGGCGGTTTCCAGCACCGCTGGAACCCGCAGGCGTTCGGGCAAGGCGAAGGTATGTTTGGCTATGGTCCACAGCGGTTGTTCCAGTTCGCTCAGGGCGAAATAGCACCACTGGTCATAATGGGCGCGTTGCGGAGAAGCCACCGGCGGCGTCAGTTGGGCCAACGGAAACCGGTCGCCGATATAGTTACAGATGGCGGCTGATTCGGTCAGGATGAATGCCCCGTCTACCAGTGTAGGCACTTTGCCGCTGATATTCAGCGCCAGATAGTCTGGCTGCCGACCCGCGCCGGTTCGTATATCAACCTCAATGTACTGATACTCGGCGCCGACCTCTTCCAGCGCCCACATTGCCCGGCTGGACCGGGTGTTCGCACAACCGTAAATCGTGAGCATAGTCAGGACCGCCCCTCATGATGAGAATCATCTTAGGGTAGTCAACGCTTGCGGATTTACCATACCCGCTAAGGCGGAAAAGGCGAAAGCAAACATCCTGATTTTACGACTCGGTTTCCCGTTTGCGCCGAATGATGGGCCGGTGCTCCCGTTCGGGGGAAGTGACCTTGGCGACCCTGGAGACGCGCTCTCGGGTTCCCGCCGAGCCGGAAGTGGTTGCTGCGGGTCGTCTTCTGGCCCGCTCCGGCTCAGGAGCGCCAGCGACGCGGCTGATATTCAACGGCTGCTGTCGCACCCGCACCTTCTTGAGATGCTCGAAAATTTCAGCCGACATGCCGGCGGGTAAATCCACCGTGCTGTAATCGTCATGAATCTCGATGCGGCCAATGTAGCGGCTGTCAATCCCCGCTTCATTGGCTATCGCTCCCACGATATTTTGCGGAGTTGCCCCGTGTTGATGCCCCACTTCCAGGCGATAACGCATCGCCTCGGAGTCAACCGCTTCCTTCGACCGTTCCCGTCGCGGCGTCGGACGGGAGGGCGCATCAGCATGGCTGCGCGTTTCTTCAGAAAGTCTCGGAGCGGTCGTCTTCACATTGCTGACTTCCGGCGCTTGTAACGGGCGTTCGCGCTGCATCAGATACGCCAGCGCGGCGGCGATGTCCTGGGCGCTGATGTCCTGTTCCTGCTCTATCTGGCTGACCACCTCGCGGAAAAAACTCAATTCCTGGGCCGCCAGCGTGTCGAGAATTTTCTGCTTGAAGCGATTCAGGCGGTGGCCGGCGATCACCGCCTGGGAGGGCGGCTGCATCGGGGTAATCGGCTGACGTGTGGCTTTTTCGATAACCCGCAGCATCCGCATCTCTCGGGGCGCCACAAACAGGATCGCTACGCCGGCCCGCCCGGCCCGCCCGGTGCGGCCTATCCGGTGAATGTAAGCCTCGGCGTCATAAGGAATATCGTAATTGATGACGTGGCTGATCCGTTGCACGTCCAGTCCCCGCGCCGCAACATCGGTGGCGACTACGATATCCACCGTATTGTTTTTGAGCTGCTCGACGGTGCGCTCGCGCAAGGCTTGAGTCATGTCGCCATGCAGCGATCCACAGGAATAACCTCGCGCTTCCAGCCGCTCGGCCAGTTCAGTTGCGGCGGTTTTGGTGCGGACAAACACCAAAGCGGCGTCCATGTCCTCGACTTCCAGAATCCGGTTCAGCGCATCAAGCTTGTGCAGGCCGCTGACTTGCCAGTAACGCTGATCAACGGTAGCCACCGTCGCCGTGCGAGTCTGAATCTTGACTTCCTGCGGATCGCGCAGATGGCGGTGCGCTACCCGGCGAATCGGTTCCGGCATGGTGGCGGAAAACAGCGCGATCTGCCGCTCCGGCGGGGTGCGCTCCAGAATCCAGTCCACATCGTCAATAAAACCCATCCGCAGCATTTCATCGGCCTCGTCCAGCACCACGCTACGCAGATTGTCGAGATTTAGAGTTTCCCGCCGCAGATGATCCATAACCCGACCTGGCGTCCCGACGACGACATGGGCGCCGCGCCGCAGATGGCGCAGTTGAACGGTCATGCTCTGGCCGCCGTAAATCGGCAATACATGAAAGCCGGGCAGATGACGGGCGTAATTCTGGAAGGCTTCAGAGACCTGAATCGCCAACTCGCGGGTGGGCGTCAGCACCAGAACCTGCGGATGATGGTTGGTTAAATCCAGCCGCTCCAGCAGCGGCAAGGCGAATGCGGCGGTTTTGCCGGTGCCGGTTTGCGCTTGGCCGATCAGATCATGACCAGCCAGCAGATGCGGAATACAGGCCGCCTGAATCGGCGATGGCGCTTCATAGCCGATTTCTTTCAGGGTCTGGAGCAGCAGAGGCGAAAGCGCCAGGTCTTCAAATTGCGTGATGGGAGATGCGTTGAGCGATGACATACCAAACAGTACCTTGCGAGGAGAGTGCTCGCGAAGGGCGAGCACGAACACAGAGATGCGAAACAGCAGCGGGAGTAGCGCCCGCTCTGACAGGCGTTCTCAAATGGAAGCAGGAACGACACGGTGGCGGCGGCGGAATTTGTGGATGATATGCCAGCGCCAGATCAAATGCGCGACGATAAAGGTCACCAGTCCCGCGACCACCGCCATCGCCATCGAACCGACCAGCAGCGGCAGGCCAAACTCGCCCATTTTTTCCAGCAGCCATTCTAGCGATGGTTCAAAAGCCCAGTCAGCAGGCGTTCTGCCCATCAGCCAGGCCCCAAAGTGGTAATTAACAAAGGCGATGGGTGGCATGGTCAACGGGTTGCTGATCCAGACCATCGCCACCGCTACTGGCAGATTAAAGCGTAGCCAGATCGCGGTGATCGCTGCGAGAAGGGTTTGCCAGGGAAATGGCACAAAGGCGTAGAACATGCCGATAGCCAGTCCACGAATGGTGCAACGGCGATTGAAATGCCATAGGCGCGGGTCATGCAGTAAGTCACCTAGAAAATGCAAACTCTTGTGGGTGCGTAACTGATGGGGATCGGGCAGATGACGTTGAAAAAACTGTTTTATCATTGGAAATCAAGCGGAAACGACGGTTGGCATCTGTGAGTGTCTGGATAAATTTTGACCGGATTGCTTCACACTATACCGTTGTTGCAATGCCGCTGGCTATCCACTGAAACTAAAATCGGCTTCCTGATTAAATATAGGGAGCAACCGGTTTTTTAACCTCAGAATTGACGCAAGATCACAGGACGTTTGCTTTGGGTTCCAAAACTGTTTGAGAGAAGCAAGCCCGACGCTGGCGTCATGCGGCTGCGTTGCGCCATTAAACAGTTATGGACTATGATGATTAAAGAGTGTTTATGCGGCGATCCAGGGTCACGGCGGATAATTCTTATCAGAAGCGACCTTTGAAACAAGCCCTTGAATGAACCATTCGATGGCCTCTCTCGCTAAATCTTCTGCGATGTTTCTGTGGATAGCGTCTGTTTTAGTAACGCTGTCCGCGCCGCTGGCTTCAATGGCGGCCCGTATCGGTTCCCCCGCGACGACAAACTGTGAACCCCGTCAGGCCCGGAAGGGAGCAGCGGCAGCAGTGACATCGGGCGCCGGGGTGTGGCTGGTAAGGGTCGCCACCCTTCTGACCCGTTCGGGGTAGTTGCATGAGCTATCAGGTTCTGGCCCGCAAATGGCGACCGCGCACCTTTCACGAGCTGGCTGGCCAGGAACATGTGGTTCGCGCCCTGACCAACGCCCTGGATCAGCAACGCCTGCATCATGCCTTCCTGTTCACGGGCACCCGTGGGGTGGGGAAAACCACCATTGCCCGGATTTTCGCCAAGTCGCTGAATTGCGAAGTCGGCGTTTCGTCCACCCCCTGCGGCCAATGCTCGGCCTGCCAGGAAATTGATGCAGGCCGCTTTATCGACCTGATCGAAGTGGACGCAGCCTCCCGCACCGGGGTGGATGACACTCGCGAATTGCTGGAAAATGTGCAGTACGCGCCGAGCCGGGGTCGCTTCAAGGTCTACCTGATCGACGAAGTTCATATGTTTTTCCCGTAACAGCTTCAACGCCCTGTTGAAGACGCTGGAAGAGCCGCCGCCGCATGTGAAATTCCTGCTGGCGACCACTGATCCGCAAAAGCTGCCGGTTACCATCCTGTCGCGCTGTTTGCAATTCAGCCTTAAACGCCTGCCTGCCCCGCTGATCGCCCGCTATTTGCGCCAGGTGTTGACCGACGAAAAAATTCCCTGCGAGGAACCGGCGCTGCACCTGATCGCCCGCGCTGGCGACGGCAGTATGCGCGATGCGCTAAGCCTGCTGGATCAGGCGATTGCCTTTGGCGGCGGGCGGGTGGAACAGGTTGCGGTCAGCGAGATGCTCGGTGGTATTGATCGTGGGCGAGTCGTCGCTTTGCTGGAGGCGCTGGCGACCAACGATGCGCCGATGCTGCTGGGTCAAGTGGCGGAGCTGGATTCGCTTTCCCCGGATTACACGGCGGTGCTGGCCGAACTGCTGTCGCTGTTACAGCAGGTGGCGCTGACCCAGGTCTTGCCCGACGCGGTGACGGATGATGCGCTGGTTGATCCGGAGGATTTACGGCGTCTGGCCGGGCTGCTGCCGCCCGAAGACGTGCAGTTGTTTTATCAGATTGCCCTGCTCGGTCGGCGCGATCTGCCGCTGACGCCCGATCCGCGCAGCGGTTTCGAGATGGTGCTGCTGCGGATGTTGTGTTTTCGTCCGGTCACTTCTGAAATGGCCGCTCCCATTGCAATCGCATCGGCGGCGTCGCGTCCGGTGGCTACGCCCGCATCAGCATCATTACCCCGCGCTGTTGCCGCTCCGCATCCCGTTCCAGCGCCAGCGACGGCAATGCCTGCGCAACCGGTTTCGGAATGGAGCGCACTGATCGAACGGTTGGGCTTGACTGGCATTGCCAAACAAGTCGCCTTGCATTGCGCACTGGTGGAGCGGGAAGGCAACCGTTTTCGGCTAATGCTGGAACCCAGCCATGCCCAGATGCTCAGCGATTCGGTCAAGGAGCGACTCAAAACAGCCCTGGAGCAGCAGCTTGAAGCGCCGGTAACGCTGCAATTCCAGACCGGCAAAGTAACGGCAGCGACTCCGGCCCGCCAGCAGGCTGAGCAAAAAGCCGAACGCCAGCAGACCGCCACCGATAATATCGTTCGGGATCCGCACGTTCAGGCCATGCAGGACACTTTTGGCGCACAGATTGTAGCGGTACACCCGCTGGACGACAGCGATCCATCATGAATTCACGGTTCTCGCCCTCTGTCGGACGAGGCTCCATCGATCAATCTGAAATATCTGAAACAGGGGAAAAACGATGAAAGGTGGTTTGGGCAACATCATGAAGCAAGCGCAAAAGATGCAGGAGAATCTGCAAAAGGCGCAGGCCGAAATCGCACTGATGGAAGTTCATGGCGAATCCGGTGGCGGGCTGGTCAAGGTAACGATTACCGGACGCTATGAAGTGCGCCGCATCCAGATTGACCCCAGTCTGGTGGGCGACGACAAGGACATGCTGGAAGACCTGGTGGCCGCCGCGATTAACGATGCGGTGCATAAAGTCGAGCGCACCGCGCAGGAGAAAATGGGCGGGCTGACTGCCGGGATGGGGCTGCCGCCGGGAATGCTGGGCGATTTCAAACTGCCGTTCTGATCCTGGCCGTGGCTGCTTCGCCGCTGCTGAATCAGTTGATGACCGCCTTGCGCTGCCTGCCGGGCGTGGGGCCAAAGTCGGCGCAGCGGATGGCCCTGCATCTCTTGGAGCGGGATCGTCTGGGCGCACAACGCCTGGTCGAGTCGTTGCAGACAGCTCTGGATCGGATCGGCCATTGTCGGCAATGCCGCGATCTGAGCGAGACCGATCTGTGCGCCTGTGCGCCAATCCGCGCCGCGAACGCTCCTTGCTCTGCGTGATCGAAACCCCCGCTGACGTGCTGGCGGTGGAGCAATCCACCGGTTTTCAGGGCGTGTACTTCGTGTTGATGGGGCATCTGTCGCCGCTGGACGGGATTGGCCCGGCGGAACTGGGACTGGACGCGCTGGAATCGCGGCTGGATCAGGGCGAAATTCGCGAAATCATTCTGGCCACCAATCCAACGGTTGAAGGCGAGGCCACCGCGTATTACATCGCGGAAATGGCTCGCGAACGCGGGATTCGGGCCACCCGCATCGCTCACGGAGTGCCGCTGGGCGGAGAACTGGAATATGTGGATGGCGGCACGCTGGCGCACGCTTTCGCTGGCCGCCGCGATGTATGAAATTCGCCAAGCAACCGATACCGTGAAAAAGGAGCAAACATGGATACTGCGATAGCCGCTACTGGGATAGCCAGCGCCGCTTTTGTGACGAGTCATCTGGGTTTGTCGCATCCGCCGGTGCGCAACCGGATCGTTGAGCGCATCGGCGAGCAGGGTTTTCTGGGATTTTACTCAGCGGTCAGTCTGGTGATGCTAATCGCGATGATTACGGCTTATGCGCACGCCTCGCATTATGTTTATCTGTGGATTCCGGGACATGGCCTGCGTCATTTGCCGCTGCTGTTCATGCCGCTGGCGTTCATCCTGATCGCGGGTGGCATGGCGATGCGGAATCCGTCAGCGGTCGGCATGGAAAGCAGTCTGGATCAGCCCAGTCCCGCCAGTGGCGTATTGCGGATCACCCGCCATCCGGTGATGTGGGGGATGCTGCTGTGGTCAGCCGTTCATATTCTGGCCAACGGCGATTTGGCTTCGCTGCTGTTTTTTGGCGGATTTTTGCTGACTGCTGGCCTGGGTTCGCTGCATCTGGATCAGCGCATGGCGCTCATTCAGGGCGAACGCTGGCAGCGTTTCGCCGCTGTGACTTCGCATATTCCGTTTGTGGCGATCATTAGCGGTCGTCAGTCATGGTCATGGAGCGAACTGCTGCGCCCAACGCTGCTGGGACTGGCCCTCTTTATCATTCTGCTGGCTTCCCATTCCTACCTGTTTGGGGTGCGGCCCTACTGAGCAGAATGGGTATTCCAGGATGAAACGGGCCGGATGCCCGTTTCAATTCAGCTACATCGGTCATTGGTCGTAGCGCATCCTGACGTAGGAACCGGGCGCATCCTCAATCGGCTTCAGTTGGCCGTCGCCGGGCTGGCGGGCCGGGACTGGCGGGCCAACAAAAGGTTGCAACCAGTCCAGCCAGTCCGGCCACCAGGAGCCTTCCCGCTTGACTGCATCCTTGAACCAGTCATCGGGATTTGGCGGATTATTGGGGTTGAGCCAATAACCGTACTTGTCGGAAGAGGCGGGATTGATGACCCCGGCGATATGCCCGGAGCCGCTCAGCACGAATTTCACCGGCCCGCCCACCAGTTGCGTACCTGCGTAGGTGGAAGTCCACGGCGCGATGTGATCTTCGTAGGCCGACAGGAAGCAAACCGGGTTCTTGATTTGCCGCAGGTCAATGGGTGCGCCCGCCAACGTAATGCCGCCAGGTTCGCGCAACAGATTTTTCTGATACATATTGCGCAGATAGAAGCTGTGCATGTCGCGGGGCATCCGGGTGGAATCAGAATTCCAGTACAGCAGATCAAAAGGATAGGGATCGTTGCCAAGCAGGTAGTTGTTGACCACGAAGTACCAGATCAGATCGTTGGCGCGCAACATGCTGAATACGCCCGCCATCTGGCTGCCATCCAGATAACCGCGCTCGCCCATCTGCTTCTCCAGCAGTGCGATTAATTCCTCGTCAATGAACACTTCCAGTTCGCCCGGCTCGCTGAAATCGGTCATGCAGGCGAAGCAGATCGCGCTTTTGACCCGCTGGTCATTCTTCGCCGCAAGCCAGGCCAGGGTGCTGAGCAACAGGGTGCCGCCCAGACAGTAACCGGCGGCGTTGATTTCCCGCTCACCGGTCGCCTGCTCAATAGCGTCCATCGCCTCCACGCAGGACAGCAGGTAATCGTCGAAGGTCTTGTGCGCCAGCCGCTCGTCCGGGTTGATCCAGGAGGTCATGAACACGGTGAAACCCTGATCCACCATCCACTTGACCATCGAATTCTTCGGCCGCATGTCCATGATGTAATACTTGTTAATCCACGGCGACACGAACAAAAACGGCCGCTGGCAGACGGTCGGGGTGCTAGGGTTGTATTGCAGTAGTTGCATCAGTTCGTTCTGAAAGATGACCTTGCCGGGAGTGACCGCCACGTTTTCGCCTGGCTTAAAGGCTTTCAGATCGGTCATCCTGATCTGCAATTGCCCGCGTCCGCGCTCCAGATCGGCCAGCAGGTTTTGCAACCCCTTGACCAGATTTTCCCCGCCGGAATCCAGCGTGGCTTGCAGCACGGTTGGATTGGTCAGCACAAAGTTGGTCGGAGCCATCGCGTCTACAAACTGGCGGGTATAAAACTGCACCTTGCGGGCGGTTTTGTCGTCCAGCCCTTCGACGCTTTGCACCAGTTCCTGGAGGCTGTCCGCGGCCAGCAGATAGGATTGCTTGATGAAATCGAACACCACATTTTCGGCCCACTGCTCGTCCTTGAACCGCTTGTCGGTGGGGGAGGGTTCGATTACCGCCTGGACTTTACGCCCGGCCATCCGCTCGGAGGCGCTTTGCCACAGGTCGAGCGTGTTCTTCCAGAATTCAATCTGCGCCGCAATCAGCTTGTCGGGGTCTTTCAGTAACTGCTGAAACAGTTCCTCAAACGATTTGCCGATGATGTTCGGGTCAATGAAGGAAATTTGATCGCCGCGTTCCTGTTGCCTGAGATATTCCTGCAGGATGCGCTGGCTTTGCTCAATGATTTTGGAGAGGTTTTGCGCCAGCCTGTTGGGATCGGCCGGGTTGCGATTGGGCGTTGATGACGCAGTGGACTTAGTCATGGGGGCCTCCTCGGATGGATTTAACCCTATAAAGTATAGGTGAGATAGCCCGCGGTTGCCGCTGCGCCGACGGCAGTTTCAGTGAAGATCAAGACTGAATTCAGCGATGACCGGCGCATGATCAGAAGGCCGCTCCCAGTGACGCGGCGTCCGGTCTACTTGACAGGCGGTGCAAGTCGCCGCCAGCGCCGGACTGATCAGAATATGGTCTATGCGCAGACCGAGATTGCGACGGAACGCGGCGGCGCGGTAGTCCCACCAACTAAAACTGCCTTCCTGCTGCGGAAACAGGCGGAAGGCGTCGGTTAAACCCAGCGCCAGCAGGCGTTGAAAGGCCGCTCGTTCCGCCGCGCTGCACAACACTTGCCCGACCCAGGCCGCCGGATCGTGAACATCGCGGTCTTCAGGAGCGATGTTGAAATCGCCCAGCACGATCAACTGGGGATGTCGCGCCAGTTCCTCGCGCAACCAGCCGGTCAGGGCTTCCAGCCACGCCAGTTTGTAGGCGTATTTGTCGGAACCGACCGCCTGACCGTTGGGAACGTAGAGATTGCTCACCCGCAACCCGCCCACCGTCGCGCCCAGAACTCGCCGCTGCGGATCGCTGATTCCCGGCAGGTCGGTCACAATTTCCGCGGCGGGCAGGCGGCTGAGAATCGCCACGCCGTTGTAGGTTTTCTGCCCGGCGAATACCGCCTGATAACCGGCATTGGCAAGGTCCAGCGTCGGGAAATCAGCATCGGTGAGCTTGGTTTCCTGTAGCGCCAGAACATCGGGTTGCCGTTCACCCAGCCAATCCAGCACCTGCGGCAGGCGCACCTTCAGCGAATTGACGTTCCATGTCGCAATTTTGAGAGTCACAGCCGCTGTTTTCATGCACTGAATTCCTTGTCGGATTCAAAAACCGTTCGGGGTGAGCTTGTCGAACCCCGTTTTTACCGATGAATGCCCTTCGACCGCTGAGCGTGTCGAAGC
>JAAUTD010000067.1 GCA_012031845.1 Synechococcaceae cyanobacterium SM1_2_3 | reverse complement strand
CGTGAAGCGCAACCCAGTTGGCCGAGCGCTAGTTTTGCCGGGCGCGGGGTGGCGCGTGAGATCGGGTCGGGCTGGAATGGCTGCGCAAGTCCGCTGAGCAGGATCATGTCGAAGCGCAGTACCGGTTGGCGACGTTATATAACCGAGGTGAGGTGCTGGGCCGCGATGACCGGCAGGCCGCTGACTGGTATCGCAAAGCCGCTGATCAGGGTCATGCCGCCAGTCAGGTCCGCCTGGCGACCATGTATGCGGAGGGTCTCGGCGTGCCACAGGATTTGCAACAGGCGTTCCACTGGTTCCGCGAAGCCGCTAAACAGGGTAACGCCGAAGCGCAATTGAATGTCGGGATCATGCAGGCGACCGGACAGGGCGCGCCCCGTGATGAAGCACAGGCGGCAGGCTGGTATCGCAAGGCCGCTGATCAGGCGTTGCCGACGGCTCAGTTGAATCTGGGATTGCTGTATGCCGAAGGCCGGGGCGGCTTGCCCCGCGATGACGCTCAGGCGGTCGGCTGGTATCGCAAGGCCGCCGAACAGGGATTGTCGCTGGCCCAGTTGATGATGGGGCTGGCTTATGCCAGCGGCCGCGGACTGGCGAAGGATGATCGCCAAGCCTTTCAATGGGTTGAGAAGGCGGCGGCCAATGGATCGGCGCTGGCGCAGTACGGTCTGGGGATGTTGTACCGCAATGGCCGGGGGATTGAACAGGATTGGGTGCAGGCGCATCTGTGGTTAAACATAGCGGTATCGGGCGGCTACCACGGTGCAACGCAACAACTGGATTACATCACCAGCCAGATGGATGAATCCGCGCTGGCTCGCGCCCGGCAACTGGCCCGCGAGTGGCGAGCCGCCAACGCCAGAGCTTCCAGCGGAAATTGAGGGGAAGGAAAGAACACGGGTTTTCAGCCCGTGTCCTGGTGATGACATTGCGGACGGACTCAATGACTCTTGCGGTTGGGGTCGAGCAGATGCCGCCCCAGGTCCTTGACGAAGGTTTCCAGTTGCGAAGATTCATCGTGCATCCGTTCATGAACCTGCCGCAAGGCGCTGGTCAAGCGGTAGGTGCGGAACATGAGCTGTTCCAGATCATCGGTTTGCCAGAGCCGTTCCGGGTTGACTTCCGGCTCACCATCGTTCAGCACCACGGCGCACCAGTCGGGAAGCCGATACAACAGCACCGATTCCCGATCATTGGCTAAACAAAGCGTGACGCCAATGTCGTACTTATTTAGCACCGTCGCCATCTCGTCGAGGCAACGCCGCATTTCTTCACTAGGCTGCTCGGCAGCGGGCGGAATTTCATTTTCACTGCTGACATCCTGGTTTTCATCCACTCTGCTCATCGTGTTTGCCTCCTGTCGTCCCGGTCGAGCTGGGTTTCAAACGCTATTGATTTCGAGGTGGGTCGTCTGATTATGGTTGAATCGCGGCGGAAAGCCGCTGTGTGGCATAGTCAAGAGTACCATGCAGGCAACCGTGGCGGCGGAAACCTTCACCCGTCTGCATCTGCGGGTCCTTAGCGCAGATCGCTGTTTTCCTGCTGGATGATTGCTCAATGATCTCCGTGTTCAGACTATGGCTTGCGCTGTTTGTCCTCAATTCGGCGCTAACTTTTCAGAACCGCTGGCCGACCCTGGGGGTGCGCTGGGTCGCTGAACTGTCCATTGAACTGGCGGCACTGCTGCTGGCGCTGGCATTGTTCGCGGTCTGGCGGGGCGCACCGGGACGACGGTTGCGCTACGCCGTTTCGTTCGGCTACGTCGTTCTGACGCTGGGACGCTATCTGGATGTGACTGCGCCGGCCTTGATGGGCCGCGCCATCAATTTGTACTGGGACAGCCAGCACCTGCCCAATATCGCCGCCCTGTTTCTGGATCAGGCCGCTCCTTGGCAAATTGCGCTGGGATTATCGGCGCTGATGGCGCTGTTGATCACGCTGGCGGCGTTGCTGCACTGGGCGCTGGGCGTGGTGATGACCACGCTACAGCAGGCAGCGACTCGCCAGGCGCTCGGCGGTTTGGCGCTGACCCTGCTGGCGTTATACGGGGCCGGGCGCTGGATTCCCAATCTGCCGCTTGAACACCGCTTCGCGCTGCCGGTGACCGCAATGCTGGCCGAACAGGCGCAGATGACGCTGGCGGCAACGCTGTTGCGGGATAGTCGCTGGATCGCCCGCCAGCCGCCGTTGCCGGATTCAGACCTGGGCCGCTGGGGCAAAGGCGATGTCCTGATCATTTTCTTCGAGTCGCAGGGCGCGCTGGTGTTCGACGATCCCCGTTTCGCGATCCCGCTGGCCGACAATTTCGCCGCGCTGGAACGCTCGCTGAACGCGGCGGGCTGGCAGGTCGCCTCGGCGCGGGTGGAATCCAGCACCTTCGGCGGCGGGTCGTGGCTGGCGCATTCCAGCCTGCTGTCCGGCCTGCGCATTGCCGAACAGGGCGATTACCACGATCTGTTGACCAGCGACCGTGCAACTTTGGCGAACCGTTTTACCGCCGCCGGTTATCGCAGCGTGGCGCTGATGCCCGGTTTGAGGCATTCGTGGCCGGAAGGGCGATACTACGGCTTTGATCGGATTCTCGACGCCAACAGTCTGGAATATCGTGGGCCAGCCTATGGCGGTTGGGTGATTCCTGATCAGTACAGCCTGCATCGCCTGCATCAAATCGAAATCGCGCCGACTAACAGGCCGCCGCTGCTGGTGGTTTTCCGACGATCAACAGTCATGCCCCATTTACGCCCTTGCCGCCGTATCACCCGGATTGGAGCGATGTCGCCGTCGGGTCTGACAAAACGCCATCGTCAGATGCAGTGGCGTTAGGCACCCGTCTGGACGGCGAAGCTCTGGCGACAGCTTATGTCCACAGCGTTCGCTATAACCTCGAAGTATTAGGCGGTTACTTGCATCAGTTCGCGCCCGCCAACGCATTGTTGCTGGTGCTGGGCGATCATCAGCCGCCCGCCATTCGTGGCTGGGCGCGATAGTTCCTGGCAGACGCCGGTTCACGTGTTCTCGCGCAATCCTGACTTGATCCGCGCTTTTCAGGCCGCCGGATTTCAGGCCGGGATCAAACCGGGCGCAACCGCCCTGGGCGGAATCGAAAGCCTGGGGCCGTTGCTGCTGCGGATTCTGGATAGTCGCGCTGACCGCGATTTGACAGATGTGCTACCATAGGCTTTATTTTTCAACTACTTGCGTTGCCCAATCGCGGGTTTTGAACCAGTAGTCGTGACGTTCCTTCAGCCAGCCATCCTGCTGGCGCAGCAAAATCCAGTTGTTGAAGAAATTCAAAGCGTCGGGATCGCCCTTGCGCAGCGCAAAGCCTTCCGCTCCCTGCACAAACGGTTCCGGCAACGGCAGAAAGAGCGTATCAGGATGTTTCAGCGCCTCGAACGCCGGGGTCGGGGTGCTGGTGACAAAGGCGTGCGCCTTGCCATTCAACACTTCCTGCAAAGCCAGCGCATCCTCGTCAAATTGCCGCAAGGTGGCCTTGGGCATCAACCGTTTGGCGGCGATCGCCGGAGTCGCGCCGCGCCGCACCGCCAAAATCACTTCGGGCTTGTCGAAATCCGCCAGCGTTTTGAACCCCGCCGCCAAGCTCTTGTTCGCCACCATCTGGATGCCGGAATTGGCGTAGGGCAGGGTGAAATTGACGGTCAGGTTGCGTTCGGGAGTGATGGACATGCCGCCGATAATCAAATCAAACTTACCGGTCAACAACGCGGGAATAATGCCGTCCCACGCCGTAGGCACAAATTCGGCTTTAACGCCCATATCCTCGGCCAACCGTTTGGCGACCTCAATTTCATAGCCGATCAGTTCGCCGTTCTTGTCACGCATCGCCCACGGCACGAACGTGGACATGCCCACCTTGATTGCGCCGCGTTTCTTGATGGTTTCCAGCACACTGCCAGCAGCAAGTTCCTGATTGGCTTTCTGCGCCTGAGCCAGGGGCGGGATCAGCAGGCTCAAAAGCAACAGCAAGACAGTCAGTACGGGGATAAAGCGGTTTCGCATGAGGATTATCCTGTTACGGTAGTGAGTGGGCAGCGTCAGTGGCTGTGAGGAAAATATAGCAATCTTATGAAATTTAACAGAGTCATCTTATCCGTGCTGGGTTTACGGATTGTCAATTTGTGCTAAAACCAGAGTCATAATTGTTTGTGGAGTGCGATATAGCAATCCTAAACAGGTTGTAATTTTTTTCCAATCGCCTCACCCCGCCGCTGACGCGCTCCCCTCTCCCGCGTGCGGGAGAGGGGTTGGGGGGAGAGGGCGATTGGAATCATCAGTGAATCAACAGCCTGAATAAGATTGCTATCTCCTTGGCAACGATGAAGCAAAAATAGCAATGAAAAAAAGCCATGACCCGCCCTCCGAAGCTGATCAATTGCATCGCCGGGCAGAAAAGCGGTTGCAGGAGCAACTGACTCAGTGTGGACAACCGCCACCGACAGCAGCGGAGATGCTGCGGCTGGTGCATGAGTTGCAAGTTCATCAGACCGAACTGGAATTACAGAATCATGCGCTGCTGGAGTTGCGCGCTGAACTTGAGCAGCGGGCCGAGAAATACGCCGACCTCTACGATTTCGCCCCGTTGGGCTATTTCACTCTGGCCGCTGATGGGACTATTGAAGAGATTAATCTGGCCGGCGCAACCTTGTTGGGTCAGGAGCGCGTCTATTTAATAGGTCAGCAATTCAGTCTCTTTTTGTCTGTTGCTACCCAATCCGTTTTTAATGATTTTCTCGCAGAAACTTTAGTAGGCACTTCCCGAAAAACCTGTGAAATTGTTCTCGCGCCAAAAGGATTACCGCCCCGCTTCATGCGTCTGGAAGGCTTGGGCGCAGTGTCCGGCGATCAGCAGCAGTGCCGAATCGCCGCTATAGATATTACCGAACGTAAACAGGCGGAAATAGCGTTACAGGAGAGCCAGATTTTTATCAAGGATGTGCTGGATTCGCTCAGCGCCCATATTGCCGTGCTGGATCATCAGGGTTTTATTACTCTGGTCAATACCGCATGGCGGCGATTTGCCGAACAGAATGGCGGCAACATTCATTGCATGGTCGGGGCTAATTATTTGCAGGTTTGCCGCAATGCCCTGACCAGTCATGAAGATGTAGACGCACAAGCGGCACTGCGCGGCATTCGCACCGTGATCAGCGGCGCAAGATTGGATTTTAATCTGGAATATCCCTGTCATTCGCCTGATCAGCAGCGATGGTTTGTGATGCGCGTTTTCCCGCTGAGTGGCCTTCATCAAGGTGTGGTCATTACCCATGAGGATATTACTGAGCGCAAAGAGGCTGAAGATCAGTTGCGCCAATGTCAATATATGATATCGGCAATGCCTGATGCCGTATGCTTAGTAGATGAAAACTATACTTATCAAATTGCTAACGAAGAATATTTGCGGCAGACTGGCAAGAGCAGAGATGAAGTAATTGGTCATTCGGTGGCTGAAGTAAATGGAGAGGAAAAATTCAGAAAAGTGATTAAGGAAAATCTGGATCGAAGTCTGGACGGAGAAACTGTTCATTGTCAGAAATCATTTTATTTTACCCGTAAAGGTTGTCTTTTTCTCGATGTCACTTATGCGCCTTATCATGATGATCGAAATGCGATTTTAGGCGTTGTGTTCAGTGCTAGAGATATAACAAAAATTAAGGCGATAGAGGACGCCTTGTCTCGTAATGAAGCCATTCTTAATGAGGCGCAGGAAATCGCCAAAATTGGCTCATTTGTTTGGGACTTGCGCAGTGATTCGCTGGAATGGTCAAAATCCATGTTGAATATTATCAGGATGGATCCAGGCTCCTGTTACGAAAATCTGAACGAAACTATTATGCAAAGACTGCATCCTGATGACCGGGCGTCAGTGCAGCAGCAAATTTCTGCCATGATTGAGCAAAAGCAGACGTGGCCGATAGAGTTTCGTTTTATCCGCCCTGATGGAGAAATTATCTGGCTGCGCTCCAGTTATCGCTTTGAATTTGATCCAGAGGATCACCTGATCCGCTGTATTGGCGTTCATCAGGATATTACCGAACGCAAGCAAATGGATGACGCGCTACGTGAGAGTGAAGTGCGCTTTCGTTTGTTATTGGAGCAAACACCTTCAATAGCAGCGCAGGGCTATAGTTCAGATGGCACAGTGCATTACTGGAATGCTGCGGCTGAGGCTCTGTATGGCTATACCCAGCAGGAAGCCATTGGACATAACTTGTTGGATTTGATCATTCCCCCGGAGATGCATAGCGAAGTTAGAGAAGCAATTGCGCAGATGGCGCTGACCGGACAGGTTCTGCCAACGGCTGAGCTATCACTGATGCACAAGGATGGCAGCCGGGTCGCAGTGCTGTCGAGTCACGCCGTGGTGCAGATTCCCAACAAGGGCGTTGAACTGTTCTGCCTGGATATGGATATTAGCGAGCGCAAACGTGCAGAACAAGCTATACAGGATCGTGAGGCCCGATTGCAAAGCATCTTCCGGGTTGCGCCAGTAGGCATTGGGCTGGTTTCTGATCGGATTATCCAGGATGTTAATCAGTTATTCTGTCAAATCACGGGTTATTCATGGGATGAGGTTATTGGAAAGAATACCCGGTTTCTTTACCCAACTGATCAGGATTACGATTATGTTGGTCAGGAGAAATACCGCCAGATTGCCAAATCTGGAACCGGAACCGTGGAGACCTTATGGCGACGCAAGGATGGAGCAATTATTAATATCTTGCTGAGTTCTACGCCACTGGACAACGGTGATCTTGCCAAGGGCGTTACTTTTACTGCGCTAGATATTACCCAGCGTAAAAAGACTGAGGAGAAATTATCTGCAAGTTATGAATATATCCGTGCAGTGCTGGACAGCCTCAATGATGCGGTTTTTGTGGATGACGCCAATACCGGCAGGATTATTGATGTCAATCACAGCATGTGCGAGATGTACGGCTACAGCCGTGAAGACGCCTTGCAGGCTGATGTGAGCCAGCTCAGTTTAGGAGAAGAACCTTACTCTCAGAGTGATGCGCTGGAGTGGTTGCGCAAGGCCAGAGCAGAAGGCCCGCAAACTTTCGAGTGGATCGCTAAAACCCAAGCTGGCGACCTGTTCTGGGTGGAGGTGAATATTCGATTTGTGCGCATTGCGAATGAAGATCGTTTTGTTGTCACAGTCCGCGATATTAGCAACCGCAAGCAGGCAGAACAAACGCTGCGCCAATATGAATATATGGTGTCTGCAATGTCTGATGCTGTTTCGCTAGTTGACCGGAATTATATTTATAGAGTGGTGAATAAAAAATATCTGCGCCTGTCTGGAAAAACCTATGATGCTATTGTAGGGCATTCAGTAGCCGATCTTCTGGGTGAACAGGTTTTTGAACATTTTCTCAAGGAAAAACTGGATCGCTGCTTAAACGGGGAAACTATTAATTTCCAGGACTGGTTTGATATTAACAACGATCGCCGGTTTTTCGATGTTATCTATTCGCCCTATTATGATAATAATAATGTATGTTCCGGGGTTATGGTCAACAGTCGGGATATTACCGAACTCAAGTTGATAGAACAGGCCTTGCAGGAAAGCGATAAAAGATACCGGCAATTATTTAATAGCATGATCAATGGGTTTGCCCTGCACGAAATGATCTATGATGAACAAGGGCAGCCTTATGATTACCGTTTTCTGGAGATTAACCCGGCATTTGAACAAGTTACCGGAATGTACGCTATAGACCTGATCGGTCGCACAGTGCGACAAGCGATTCCCAATATCGAAAATCACTGGATTGAAACCTATGGGCGAGTAACTCTAACAGGAGAACCAGTCCACTTCGAGAGTCATAATCAGGTGTTGAACAAGTACTTTGAAATTACTGCGTACAGACCAAAAATTGGGCAATTCGTCTGTTTGTTCACCGACATTACCGAACGCAAGCAGGTAGAAGAAGCGCTCAATGTTGCTCTGACCAAATACACTACCTTGTTTGACTCGTTTCCTCTTGGAGTCACGGTATCCGATGCGTCTGGCCGGATTTTGGAAAGCAATCAAATGGCTGAGCGGCTGCTCGGCATTCCTAAAGAGGTTCACAACCGGCGCGCTATTGATGGGCCGGAATGGCGAATCATTCGTCCAGATGGGAGCCCGATGCCGAGCGAGGAATACGCCAGCGTTCGGGCCCTGGCGGAACACCGTCTGGTGAAAAACGTGGAAAAGGGCATTGTTACTACCCAAGGTAAAACGGTATGGCTGAGCGTAACCGCCGCGCCGTTGCCATTGGACGGGTACGGGGTGGTGATTGCCTACAACGACATTACCGAGCGCAAAAAGGCTGAAGAAGATTTGTATCATTCACTGAAGGAAAAGGAAATCCTGCTGCGCGAGGTGCATCATCGGGTTAAGAATAATCTCGCGGCAATCATTAGCCTGCTGGATTTGCGCTGCAACCTGTTGTCGGATCCGTCCATTATTGAGATTTTGACTGAGATAGGCAGCCGAATTAAAGCAATGGCGCTGGTGCATGAGATGCTCTATGAATCCGATAACCTCAGCCAGATTGATTTTCAGGGATATGTGGAGACATTGATCCGGCATCTGCGCGGCTCTTTCAATCCACAGGGCGCAATCCGGTTTAATGTGGCCGCAGCCGGAATCTGGATGAACATTGATGCAGCAATTCCCTGCGGCCTGATTATCAATGAGCTGGTGATTAACGCGATCAAATACGCCTTTCCGCCAGACCGCTTTAACCTTCAATCCGCCAGTGGAGACATTGCTATTACGGTCATTCGTGATGACCACGGCTATCGTTTGACGGTGGCTGACAATGGAGTCGGATTGCCCGCTGATCTGGATTGGCAAACCACCCGAACCCTGGGTTTGCGGCTGGTGCGAATGCTGGGACAGCATCAGTTGCAAGGAATCCTGACGCTGGATCGCACTGCGGGAACCCGGTTCACCCTGGTTTTCAACTATCATTCGCCATAGGACAGGAGTGCGCATCATGACTGGGAAAATCATCCTGATTGTCGAAGATGACGGCCTGATCGCCGCCTATTTGCAGGATACCCTGATCCAGTTGGGTTATACGACGCCCGAACCGGTCGCGACGGGCGAAGCTGCACTGGCGGCAGTAGAAGCTGCGCATCCCGATTTAATCCTGATGGATATTCAACTGGCCGGGGCGATGAATGGCGTGACCGCTGCCGAGCGCATCCGCGAACATTATGATATTCCAGTCGTTTATCTGACGGCCTTCTCTCAGGACATCCAGTTGCAGCAAGCCAAAATGACCACGCCCTATGGCTATCTGGTCAAGCCGGTGTCAGAACGGGAGCTGTTGGCGACTTTGGAAATGGCCTTGCATCGATACGCGCTGGACCGCCAGTTGAAGGAGAGCGAACAGCGATTGACCCTGGCGCTGTGGGGCGCTGATCTGGGGATGTGGGACTGGGACGCCCGCAGCGATACCGTGGTTTATAACGAGCGCTGGGCCGAGATGCTGGGTTATCGACTGGATGAAATCTCACGTCATCCACGCAGTTGGGAAACGCGGATTCATCCTGATGATCTGGCGGCGGCTCTCGACGCCTTCAACGCCCATCTGGAAAATCGCACCGCCTATTTTGAAATCGAACATCGGCTGCGACACAAGGACGGTCATTATGTCTGGGTGTTGAGCAAGGGCAAGGTGATCGAGCGCGATCCGCAAGGTAATCCGCTGCGCGCCTGCGGCACTCATCTGGACATTACTCAACAGAAACAGCAGGAAGAACAGTTGCGGCAACTGGCCGCCACCGATCCACTAACCGGGGCGTTCAACCGGCGTTACTTTCTTAATCTGATTGAGCCAGAAATCAGCCGCGCCCAGCGTTACGCCCGCCCGCTGACCCTGATCATGTTCGATATTGATCACTTTAAGCAGGTTAATGACGACTACGGCCATGAACAAGGCGATGAAGTGCTGAAAACCATGACGGCGCGAGTGCGGCAGCGCCTACGCCACAGTGATGTGTTCGTGCGCTGGGGCGGTGAGGAATTCCTGATTCTGGCGGTAGAGACTGCGCTACAACCGGCGGTCGCGCTGGCGGAAACTTTGTGGGCGGCGCTGCGTGATGCGCCTTTCCCCGGCATTGGTTCAGTGACCGCCAGTTTCGGCGTTACTGAATATCAGTCGGGTGAGACTCTGGATCGGTGGCTCAGGCGGGTGGACGATTTAACCTACCAGGCCAAGCACAATGGCCGTGACCGTATCTGTTATGGGGAAGTAGCGTAGCGCGGGCATCCTGCCCGTGGGCAAACCAGCAGGATGCCCGCACTACATTAGGAAAATCAAGGTTATCTACGAAAATACAAGGTATAAAGTAGGGTAAAATCCGGGTTTTCAATCTGTTCAACTGCGGGAAAACGGAGTCGTCATGAGCAAATCTATCGCCGAATTGCGTCACGAATACGCCTTGGACGCTTTGAATAAGGCCGATGTGGACCCCGATCCCCTCCGGCAATTCCAAATCTGGTTTGAGGCCGCCATTGCCGCCGAACTGCCCGAACCTAACGCCATGACCCTTGCGACCGCTGATCGCACCGGTCGCCCCTATGCGCGAGTGGTGCTGCTCAAGGACTGCGATCCCAACGGTTTCGTTTTTTTCACCAATTATCGCAGTGATAAAGGTCGGCAACTGGCGGAAAATCCTCATGCCGCGCTGGTGTTTCTCTGGCTGGAACTGGAGCGGCAGGTGCGGATCGAGGGCCTGGTCAGCCAGATTGCTCCCGCCGAATCAGAAGCCTACTTTCGCACCCGGCCCCGGGAAAGCCGTCTGGGCGCTCTGGCCTCGCGCCAGAGTCAAATCGTCGCCAATCGCCAAATTCTGGACCAGCGTTTTGCTCAACTGGAAGCGCAATATCCCGACGACAATATCCCGATGCCCAATCAGTGGGGCGGTTATCGTCTGCGCCCGGAAATGCTGGAATTCTGGCAGGGTCGCCACGGGCGGATGCACGACCGGTTGCGTTATCGGCGTCAGGGCGATGACTGTTGGCTGCTGGAACGGCTGGAACCCTGAACCATGCCGGGTCGCGTCAGCAGTTCAGGGTTTGGCTTGCCACGAATCGGGCTATGGCTGGTCGGCATCGCCCTATTATTGGCCGCCGCTCCGGGAATAGCCGCTACGCCAGCACCCTCTGGAGAGTGGCTGACCCGAACGGAAAGCGGCGAAGTCCGGCTCCATCTCTACTTCTTCTGGACTGAGACCTGTCCGCACTGTCGGCAGGCGCGGCCCACCGTCGAGGCGCTGGCGGCGGACTATCCCTGGCTGGAACTGCACGATCATGAAATTACCCATGACATGGCCGGGGCGCTGCAATACACCCGCATGGCTGAGGCTTTGGGCCAAAATGCCCAATCCGTGCCGGCTTTTCTGTTCTGCGGGCAGATGATCACCGGCTTCGACCGCCCGGAAACCACCGGTCAACAACTGCGTCAGCAATTGCAGGATTGTTATCGTCGTTGGGCCGAGCCTGATGCGGCGATTGCTGAAACGGCGCTTCCATCCGCTCCCGTCATCACCGCGCCGCTGCAACTGCCGCTGTTCGGAACGGTTGATCCCAGCGCCTTATCGCTGCCGGTGTTGACGGTGACGCTGGCCGGGCTGGATGCGTTTAATCCCTGCGCCTTTTTCGTGCTGCTGTTCCTGCTCAGTCTGCTGGTTCACGCTCGCGACCGGCGGCGGATGCTGCTGATTGGCGGCGTGTTCGTGTTCTGTTCCGGGCTGATTTATTTCGTCTTCATGGCGGCGTGGCTCAACGTGTTTCTGCTGGTGGGCGAACTGCGGATCATCACCCTGCTGGCCGGTCTGCTGGCGGTGATCATGGGCGGACTGAACATCAAGGATTACGTCGGATTGCGGCGCGGGCCGTCATTGAGCATTGCCGATGAAGCCAAACCGGGGTTGTTCCGGCGGATGCGCCAACTGGTCGGCGCGGAACAATTGCCCGCCCTGCTGCTAGGAACGGTGACGCTGGCGATAGTCGCCAACAGCTACGAATTGCTCTGCACCGCCGGTTTTCCAATGGTTTACACCCGCGCCCTGACCCTGCATTCGCTGTCGATCAGCGGCTACTATTTTTATCTGGCGATTTACAACGTGATCTATGTGCTGCCGCTGCTGGCGATAGTGCTGGCGTTTGTCTGGACGCTGGGTTCGCGCAAGTTGCAGGAACAGGAAGGACGACTGCTGAAGCTGCTGTCGGGCGGAATGATGGCGGGATTGGGATTGATGCTGATGTTTTATCCGGCAGGACTGAGCGATATTCGCAGTTCCCTGCTGGTGATTGCAGCCGCAGTGATGTTGACCGGATTGGGGGCGGTGCTGGAGAAATTCCATCGGCGCGGACGGAAGAGCTAAGCCCTGCCGGGTCTGCACTGGAACGGGATCATAAAAATGGAACTTATCCGTCATTTTTTGGTCATAGGGCGCTTGTGCAATCGGATGCGATCCGTATAATTCGCCCATTCGCCAAATGCAGACCCAATAATCAATACAAAAAAATACAACATAAGAAAAATAAAAAAACCAGAAGGCGATGTGTGCGGAGATTTTTTCTGGAATGGGCGGGGTTCGGAGCCGCAATGCTGAATTAATAAAGTCCGGGCATTAATGGCCTGGCCGCAAATCGCCAAAGGAGGGTGCGTAACGGATTGAGGAAAATAACCTCCACCGTGCGAATCCAAATCAGTGGCTCCGAACCAAGCTGCATACCCATCATCCTGTAACGCAATAGCCGATCCCCGTGGATCGGTTTTTTGTCTTGGGCTTCCGATTCCCGCATTTGCAGCAACAGCCGCTGATCATGAAATGAAAGGTCAGGCTTTCACCGATAGCCGCTCGACCAGATACCGCTCGCAGCCTTTCAGCGTGGACAGTTTCGGGTAGTCGAAGTCGAAGATCGCGACATTCATTTCCTTCTCCAGACTCATCATCAGGCGCAGAAAGTCAATCGAATCCAGTTCGACCTGATCGTGAAAGCTGATGTTGGGATCGATCTTCTGGGTGTTGGCGTCCGGCACAACCTCGCTCAGAGTGCGTAAGATCGTGTTGCGAATCTGCTCTTGGCTTGGGGTATTCATGGTTTTTCCTGCTTGTGGCTATGGATCAGCTCAAAATCCGGGTATGTCTTTATAGTCGGCATGTTGCGCCGCAACATGAGTCTCGCACCGCCCTTGGCAAAAAGCAAGCGATTTTCGTGCCGCCATCCCCGGGTTTTTGACGCGGGCCACTGCCGCGAAAGTTAAATTAAAACATATCATTTCAAGTTGTTAAGCGTTCGTCGCCGTCCACGACCGAGAGATCGCCCAGCGGCAGTCCCAGCTCCCGGTTACGCAGCAGCCGCCGCATGATTTTACCGCTGCGGGTCTTGGGCAAATCCGCCATGAACTCCAGTTCACGCGGCGCGACCGCTGGTCCCAGGCGACTGCGAGCAAACCCTAACAGTTCCTTAGACAACGCGGCGTCAGCGGTATAACCGGATTTCAACGCCACAAATACCTTGACGATCTGGCCGGCAAACTCATCGGGCTTGCCGATCATGCCAACTTCGGCCACGGTCGGATGTTGCAGCAACACACTTTCAACCTCGAACGGCCCGACCAGATGGCCTGCCGTTTTAATCACATCGTCGGCGCGGCCCAAAAACCAGAAATTGCCGTCCTCATCACAGCGCGCCAGATCGCCGCTCAGATACCAGCCCTCGGCGAAACAGGCGCGATAACGCGCTTCATCATCCAGATAGCCGCGAAACTGCGACGGCCAGCCTGCTCGCACCGCCAATTCGCCTTGCTCACCCGGATTGAGCCGATCCACCCCGCCGTCAGCGCGACGGCGCACGATAGCGGCTTCAATGCCGGGCAAGGCTCGCCCCATTGAACCCGGTTGCACCGGCTGGTCATGGCGATTAGCGATCAGAATCGCGCCGGTTTCGGTTTGCCACCAGGTATCGTGAAACGGCTGCCCCAACACCTGCTGACCCCAGATCACCCCTTCGGCGTGAAGCGGCTCGCCCACGCTGGCGGCAAAGCGCAGCGCGCTCAGAGCGTGGCCTTGCGC
>JAAUTD010000066.1 GCA_012031845.1 Synechococcaceae cyanobacterium SM1_2_3 | reverse complement strand
GCGTCGGCATTGCGGCGCAGGTCGCCCAACTCAAGGCGGAATACGGCCTCATTCCCGGTTTGGCGGTGGTGCTGGTCGGCGAAGATCCGGCCAGCCGGATTTACGTTCGCAACAAGGGCCGCCAGGCGCAGGAAGCAGGCATCGGTTCTTTTGAGCAACATCTGCCAGCGACCACTAGCCAGACCGAGTTACTGGCGCACATCGCCCGCTTGAATCAGGACCCGGCGGTGAATGGGATTCTGGTGCAATTGCCGCTGCCGCGTCAGATCAATCCGAACGCCATCATCGAAGCAATTGCGGTGAGCAAGGATGTGGATGGGTTTCACCCGCTGAACGCCGGTCTGCTGGCGGTTGGCGGGGTTGCGATGGTTCCCTGCACGCCGCTGGGCTGCATGATGCTGCTCAAGGATCAGTTGCCAAGTCTGGCCGGCTTGCGGGCGCTGGTGCTGGGGCGCTCCAACATTGTGGGTAAGCCAATGGCGGCGCTGTTATTGCGGGAAAATTGCACGGTGACGCTGGCGCATTCCCGCACCCGCAATCTGGCCGATGAATGTCGGCGGGCTGACATTGTGGTCGCGGCCATCGGCCAGCCGGAAATGGTCAAGGGCGACTGGCTGCAACCGGGAGCGACGGTGATTGACGTGGGGATCAACCGGCTGCCAACGCCGGATGGCAAGGGTCGGCTGGTCGGCGATGTGGAGTTTGCCTCGGCTATTCAGGTTGCGGGCGCGATTACGCCGGTGCCGGGCGGAGTCGGGCCGATGACCATCGCCTGTTTATTGCTGAACACGCTGACGGCCGCCTGTCGGCAGCACGGCATTGCAGTCCCCGAAGTCAGGCCCGCCGACTGCGCAGATGGTGCAGGGTGATTTCCGGCGGGCAATTGAAACGCACTCCGACCACCGACGCGCCCGATCCCACTGAGGTATAGCCCTGCATCTGGTGATAACGCCAGGCGCCTTGGCAAAATTGGCGTGGGCAATCGGCATTGTCATCAGCGCAATCCCGCCGGGCAGACAAATCTGGCCGCCGTGAGTATGGCCGCACAGCATCAGATCAAAACCGGCATGAGCAGCGCGCTGATAAGGTTCCGGCGAGTGCGAGAGCAGAATGGCGGTTGCCTCTGCCGGGATGGATTCAGCGGCTTTCTCAAAGTTGTCCACCTGAAAATAATGCGGATCATCAATCCCGGCCAGATAAATCAATGCGTCTTCGCATTCCAGCGCCACAGCCTCATTCAGCAGCACTTTAATACCCAGGGTTTCAATGCCGGAGGTCATCCGGATCGAGTCGTGATTGCCTAAAACCGCATAAACCGGCGCATGAAGATGATCGCGAACCTGCGCCAGTCCAAGCAGCGCTTTTTCATAATCGCCATAGGTTTTAGCGCGGAAATCGCCGGTGATCACGCATAAGTCGTAGCTGACCTTCTGCAAGCGTTCAATCAATGCGGCTGGATAGTGATCCGCCATATCCAAATGCAGGTCGCTCAAATGCAGCAGGGTCAAGTTATCGAAAGCAGTCGGCAAATGGGGAATCACCACTTCATTATGATGAATCTCGATGGCGGCGGCATTGCGCGCCCCCCAGCCATAGAGACCCAGACAGCGCAAAATCAGACGAATCAGGTTGTGAATCGAATACCAGTTTTCCAGATGAAAGAAGGTCCTGCCGCGTCCGAAAATCTGAGTGGCGTGGTCGTATTCGATCCCGATCCGCTGCTGTAAATGAACCCGGCCCAGTCGTTTTTCCAGCCGCTTGAGTTCCACGGTTTCCCGGTCTACCACTACACGCTTGGGCTGTGCGCCGATAGCTGAAGGAGAAGCTCGCTGATCGTGAATAGGCGGTTTTTCCATGACAGTTATTCCTTCGACTTTATGCAGTTGCGGATCGAGACTGAATCATCAGTCAGCAGAGGAGGCTGCAAGGTTAATAGCCAACGCTTCTGATCAATCAACCAGAAAGGCAGCCGATATTTAACTGCTGATCTTTAGCTGTTCAGTCTGGTTGAAGTCTATGGGCGCGGCGGCTTCAAGCAGGAAAAGCACTCCAAGCATAGCCCCAATATTTTTGTTTGATTGGCGACTACACTTAAAAAATCAAGTTGCCTTGTCCCAAGGAGGAGCCATGCCGCTTTATCAGATGCGCAAGTTCGTTGCGCCGGAATTGATCTTTGGCGTGGGCGCTCGCCACCGTGCAGGCTTCTATGCCCATCATCTTCAGGCGCGGCGGGTGCTGGTGGTGACCGATCCTGGGGTGACTCAGGCGGGCTGGCTGCAACAACTGCTGGTTGATCTCGATGAGTGCGGGTTGCAGTGGGTGGTGTTCAGCGACATCACGCCCAACCCCAAGGATCATCAAGTCATGGTCGGCAGTCAGGTTTATCGCGACCAGAACTGTGATGTGATTGTGGCGCTCGGCGGCGGCAGCGTGATTGATTGCGCCAAAGGCATTGGCATCGTCTCGGCCAATGGTGGTTATATTCTGGATTTTGAGGGCGTTGACCAGATTCCGACGCCCGGCCCGCCGCTGATTTGCATCCCGACTACCGCCGGAACTGCCGCCGATATTTCTCAGTTCGCCATCATCAACAACACCCGAAACAACGCTGCAAAGTCTCGATTATCAGCAAGAGCGTGGTCCCGGACGTGGCGCTGATTGACCCGGAAACCACCTTGACTATGGATCCGTACCTGACCGCCTGCACCGGTCTGGATGCGCTGACTCATGCGATTGAAGCCTATGTTTCCACCGCCAGCTCGCCGCTGGTGGATGTTCACGCCCTGGCGGCGATTGAATTGATCCGCGATAACCTGCTGCTGACGATTACCGATCCGGTCAATTTGGCGGCTCGCGAAAATCTCATGCTGGCCAGTTTGCAGGCCGGTCTGGCCTTTTCCAACGCCAGCCTGGGCGCGGTTCATGCAATGGCGCACAGTCTGGGCGGCTATCTGGACTTGCCGCACGGCGAAAGCAACGCGCTGTTGCTGGAACATGTGCTGCGCTTCAACTATTCCGTGGCGGAAGACCGCTATCAACGCATTGGTCAGGCGCTGGGCCTGAATCTGGCTGGAGTTCCCGCTGTCAGCCGGGAAAAGCGGATTACTGAGACGTTGCAGACTTTGCGCGAGTCCTGCGGCATCCGCGACGGTCTGATTGCCCGTGGCGTGACCGCAGTGTGATTAGCGATCTGGCTCCGCCGGCCGTGCGCGACGCCTGTCTGTTCACCAACCCGCGCCGGGCCAGTCTGGCCGACATCAAGACCCTCTATGCCGAAGCCCTCTGATCAGGACGATAGCGATTCCTGGGAGTCGCAACGAGACCGGATTATTGGTCTGGGCGAGCGTTCCTTCCGCAAAAGCTACTACCCGCAACTGCGCCGCAATCTTTCCCAGTTGGAGCGGTTTCGCGCCCTGCTTGATTTTGCCGGTGAAATGGTGCTGCTGGTCAGCGTGCCGGATGGCGTGATTGTTGACGCCAATGCCGCTTCCGCCGAAACCCTGGGCCAGCCGAGTGAAACCCTGATCGGGCAACGGCTGGCGCAATTGGGTTTTGAGCCGCGCCACCGAAATTATCGCTACGCTGAAACTGGACGCCGCCAATGGCTTGACCCCGGTTCGACAGATCGAAGATGTCGCGCCCTCCGCTGCGGGAGCGCTGCCGATTGACCTGACCTATCGCATCGCCCGGCTGGAAGAGCATTTTTATGGTGTGCTGCTGGGACGCGACGCCCGTCCTCGCATCGCCTCGGAAACCCGGCTGCGCCTGGCCGCCCGGCTGTTCGCCGAAAGCGGCGAAGGGATCATGGTGACGGATGATCAGCGCTACATAATCGAGGTCAACCGGGCCTTTGAGGAGATTACCGGTTATAGCCGCGCCGAAGCGGTTGGCAGGAATCCCAGCTTTTTAGCCAGTGGCTATCACAATGCCGAATTCTTCCAGGCCCTGTGGACTACGCTTCAGCTTCAAGGCCATTGGCAGGGCGAGATTTGGAACCAGCGCAAGAATGGCGAAATTTACCCGGAATGGCTGTCGCTCAGCGCCATTCGCAACGAAGACGGCGCCATTTGCAACTATGTCGCCATGTTTTCGGACATTACCGAGACCAAGGCCAATGAAGCCCGGCGCAAGGCGGATGAAGCCCATATCCAGCACATGGCGCATCACGATTTTCTGACTGGCCTGCCCAACCGGTTTCTGCTCAGCTACCGCTTTGCCCAGCTTCAGGCGACTGCTCTGCGCAACCAGACCCGATTCGCCTTGCTGTTCATTGATCTCGACCGCTTTAAGAACGTCAATGATACCCTCGGCCATACGGTCGGCGACCGGCTGTTATGCACGGTTGCTGCGCGCTTAACCGCGCTGATCCGGGCGGCGGACACCGTTTCGCGCCAGGGCGGCGATGAATTTATCGTGCTGCTTTCCGAGATTGGCAATTTGGAGGATGCGGGCCATGTCGCGCAAAAACTGCTGCGGGCATTGAGTGAGCCGTGTGTGCTGGATGGTCACGAACTGACCGTGACCCCATCCATCGGCATCGCCATCAGTCCCGATGACGGCGACGATCTGGATACCCTGCTGAAACATGCTGATTTGGCGATGTATGACGCCAAGCATAAAGGCCGCAACAATTTTCAGTTTTTCCGGCGCGAAATGAACGCCCGGATGCTGGATTTGCTGCTGCTGGAAAGCCAGTTGCGTCAGGCGCTCAAGCGGGGCGAATTTGAACTGTTTTATCAGCCGCAGGTAGATATTGCTTCGGGCCGCATCGTGGCGTTTGAAGCCTTGGCGCGCTGGCGGCATCCACAGCGCGGACTGGTGTCGCCCGCTGAATTTATTCCGCTGGCTGAGGAAACCGGGTTGATTCTGCCACTGGGCCTGTGGGTGCTACAGGAAGCTTGTCGGCAACTGGCGGTCTGGCGAGGCGGGGCATGGCCGGATATCCGGATTGCGGTCAATCTTTCGGCAGTGCAGTTCCGGCAGTCGGATTTAGCCGCTCAGGTGCGTTCTGCGCTGGACAGCGCGGGGGTGGACGCTACTGCGCTGGAGCTGGAAGTGACCGAAAGCGTGGTGATGCAGGATGCAGAAACGACCATTCAGACCATGCAGGCGTTGCGCGCCATGCGGGTGACGCTGGCGGTTGATGATTTCGGCACCGGCTATTCGTCGCTGGCGTATCTCAAGCGGTTTCCGGTCAACACGCTTAAGGTGGATCGCTCCTTTGTGCGGGACATTGGCGACGATCCCGATGCCGAAGCGATTTGCGCGGCGGTGATTGGACTGGCCCGCAATCTGCGGCTGGAAGTCGTCGCCGAGGGCGTCGAAACCGCGCAACAGTTAGCCGTGCTGCACGCGGCCGGTTGTCGGATGGCGCAGGGATTTCTGCTGGGTAAGCCGCGTCCGGCGGCGGATTACGCCTTGGGTCAAGCGCCGTCTCTCCGCTTAACCCATCCACCTGACTTCTGCTAGGCTTTGCGCCTTTCCAGCCGTTCCCGCCCTTTTGCAACCAATCCCATGACTCCGATTCTGCGCGTCTGCGTCAAGATTTGCGGCATCACCCGTCCCGCTGATGGCGTTGCCGCCGCCCGGTTGGGCGCTGACGCCATCGGACTGGTGTTTTATCCGCCCAGCCCGCGCTTTGTCACTGTTGAGACTGCGCAGCAAGTTATCGCGGCGCTGCCGCCTTTTGTCACCGTGGTGGGCCTGTTGAGGTTCAGGATTACGAATGGCGCTATACCAGCACAGTCGGCCTGCTGGACCGTCATGGCGGCGATCAACCGGGAGGTTCCGGGCGCGGTTTTGACTGGGCGCGAATTCCGGCTGAAAATACCCTGCTGTTCCAGGTTGCATAAGCCAAGGCGGCAATAAACAGGAAATACTCGATAATATTAGGAAAGTTTAGGGAATATTAGGAATTGGGGATGCAATCCAACTTTGTCTTGAGGTTCGTGCGGATTGTGGATTAGCTCTGACTATCGAAACTTAGCAGCGTAGGGCGGGTTAGCCAAAGCGTCACCCGTTTTTTATCTACACCTATTAAGGAGATCACTCAATGACATTGATTCGCTCTATTGTCGCTACTGCGGCTGTTCTCATCGGGCTGGCCGCTGGCTCCGCGCTGGCCGCCGACCCCAATCCACTGCCATCCTATAAAGGCGATCCCTCGGAAACTTCGGTTTCCGGCCTATCGTCTGGCGCCTATATGGCCGTGCAGTATCAAGTCGCTTTCTCCAGCACCGTGAAAGGCGCTGGCATCATCGCTGGCGGGCCGTACTACTGCGCGGCAGGAAACATTCTCTACGCTGGGATCTGCATGGGACAGGTGCCATTTGTGCCGCCCAACCCGGCGCTGATGGTTGCCGCCGCCCAGGGTTTCGCAGATCTGGGCCAGATCGATCCGCTGTCCAGTTTGCAAAACGACCGCATCTATATCTTCAGCGGAACCAGCGATACTGTCGTCCGCCAGCAGGCGGTTGATGCGGCCGCATCGTTCTTCAAGCAGGCTGGCGTATCCGCCGCCAACATCGCTTACGTCAAGGATGTCCCGGCTGGTCACGCCGTGATTACTCCAGCCTTCGGCAACGCCTGCGACGCCAACGCTTCGCCCTACATCAGCTATTGCGTGGTCGACGGCCAAGGCTACGACCAGGCCGGCGCCATCCTCCAGCACATCTACGGCGCCCTGAAACCGCCGGCAACTACGCTGACCGGAAAGATCGTTTCCTTCAATCAGCGCAACTTCGCCGCGGCGACTACCGGAATGGCGGATGAGGCGTTCGTCTACGTCCCCCAGTCCTGCACCAAGGCGCGAAGTGCAAGGTGCATATCGCTCTCCACGGCTGCGTTCAGTCGGCGGCGGTAGTTGGCGACGATTTCTATGTCGACACCGGCTACAACCGCTGGGCGGACACTAACGACATTCTGGTGCTGTACCCCCAAGTGAATGCCTCTACCATTCCGTTCAATCCGCAAGGCTGCTGGGACTGGTTCGGCTACACCGGCCTCAACTACGCCGTCAAATCGGGGGCGCAACTGGCCGCCATCAAGGCGATGGTTGACACGCTGATCGCCAAACAGTGACGCCGACCACACCCGACCCTGCGCTATGCAGGGCGGGGGATTTTTATTGTTTTTTCCGACACACAGCGCTGTTAAATCACCCGCTGGGCATCGCCGTCATCCGCTGATCCCAGCGGGATTTTCGCCACTGCTCATCTCCTAAACGGCCTGATTTCTGCTAGGCTTTGCGCCTTTCCAGCCGTTCCCGCCCTTTTGCAACCAATTCCATGACTCCGATTCTGCGCACCCGCGTCAAGATTTGCGGCATCACCCGTCCTGCTGATGGCGTTGCCGCCGCCCGGTTGGGCGCTGACGCCATCGGACTGGTGTTTTATCCGCCCAGCCCACGCTTTGTCACTGTTGAGACTGCGCAACAAATCATCGCGGCGCTGCCGCCTTTTGTCACCGTGGTGGGTCTGTTTATGAACGCGGAAGCGGCGGCGGTGCGGACGATTCTTGGACAGGTTCGCCTGCATCTGCTGCAATTTCACGGCGACGAGCCGCCGGAGCAGTGCGCCAATCTCGGCTTGCCGTATTTGAAAGCTGTGCCGATGGGTGCGAACGCCGAGGTTCAGGACTATGAACAGCGTTTCGCCACCGCAGTCGGCTTGCTGCTGGACAGTCATGGCGGCGATCAACCGGGAGGTTCCGGGCGCGGTTTTGACTGGGCGCGAATTCCGGCTGAAACTGAACGGGTTAAACCATTGATACTGGCGGGCGGTCTACATCCCGGCAACGTAGCTGCCGCCATCCGCCAGGTTCGGCCTGATGCGGTGGACGTGAGCAGCGGGGTGGAATCGGCCAAAGGCATTAAGGATTCGGAACTGATGTGCGCATTTCTACGAGGGGTGTTCGATGGGCAGAGCCATGAGTAAGAAAACAATGGGCAACAAGGTGGATTTCAGCCAGTTTCCTGACCGCCGAGGCCATTTTGGCCGCTTTGGCGGCCGGTTCGTCGCCGAAACGCTGATGGAAGCGTTGCGCGAGCTGGACGACGCCTGGCAAATCTATCGCAATGACCCCGAATTTCTGGCGGAACTGGATGCCGATGCCGCGCATTACGTTGGTCGCCCCACGCCGCTCTATCACGCCGAACGCTGGAGTCGGCAACTGGGCGGCGCCCAGATTTACCTCAAGCGTGAAGACCTCAACCACACCGGCGCCCACAAGATTAACAATACGGTGGGCCAGGCGTTGCTGGCGAAACGGATGGGCAAAACCCGGCTGATCGCCGAAACCGGCGCCGGTCAGCATGGCGTCGCTTCCGCTACGGTCGCCGCCCGGCTGGGGATGGAATGCGTGGTGTACATGGGCGAGGAGGACATTCAGCGCCAGGCGTTGAACGTCTATCGAATGCGGCTGCTGGGCGCGACGGTGCAGCCGGTTTCTTCCGGTTCGCGCACCCTCAAGGATGCACTCAACGAAGCCTTGCGCGACTGGGTCGCCAACGTGGACGACACGTTTTACATGATTGGCACGGTGGCCGGCCCGCACCCGTACCCGCTGATGGTGCGGGAATTTCAGGCGGTGATTGGGCGGGAAGCGCGGGAACAGATGTTGACCGATTACGGTCGTCTGCCCGATGCGCTGGTCGCCTGCGTCGGCGGCGGCTCCAACGCTATTGGCCTGTTTCACCCCTTTCTGGATGATGATGAAGTCGCCATTTTCGGGGTGGAAGCGGCGGGTTCCGGGATTGAAACCGGCCGCCACGCCGCCACGCTGTGCGCCGGTCGTCCCGGCGTGCTGCACGGCAACCGCACCTATCTGCTCAACGATGACAACGGCCAGATTATCGAAACCCACTCGGTGTCCGCCGGGCTGGATTATCCCGGCGTCGGCCCGGAACACGCCTGGCTCAAAGACATTGGCCGGGCGCACTATGTCGCGGTCACCGATGATGAAGCGATGCAGGGCTTCCACGATTTGACCCGGATTGAGGGCATCATCCCGGCGCTGGAAAGCAGTCACGCCTTGGCCTATGTGACAAAACTGGCTCCGACGATGCGTCCCGATCAGGCCATCGTGGTCAATCTTTCCGGGCGTGGCGACAAGGACATTTACACGGTCGCCCGGCTGGAAGGCATTCAACTTTGAACGAGTCTCGCCGTATGAACCGCATTACTCAGCGTTTTCAGGAATTACGCCACAGCGGCCGCAAGGCCCTGATTCCCTACATCACCGCTGGCGATCCGCGCCCAGACCTGACCGTGCCGATGCTGCACGCGCTGGTGGAGGCGGGAGCTGACATTATCGAACTGGGTGTGCCATTTTCCGATCCGATGGCCGACGGCCCGGTCATCCAGAAAGCCTGTGAGCGGGCGCTGGCTCACGGTATGTCACTGCGCGGCGTCCTGGATTTGGTGCGCGAATTTCGCCAGACCGATAGCGAAACCCCGCTGGTGCTGATGGGCTATCTCAATCCGATTGAGAGCCTGGGTTATGAAACTTTCGTCGCGGGCGCCGCGACGCCGGGGTAGACGGCGTATTGACCGTAGACCTGCCGCCGGAGGAAGCGGATGAACTGGCCGAATCGCTCAAGGCTGCCGGGATCGCGACCATTTTCCTGCTGGCCCCGACCAGTTCCAGCGAGCGCATCCGCCATACCGCCGAAATCGCCCAAGGCTATCTCTACTACGTCTCGCTGAAAGGCGTGACCGGATCAGCGGCGATTAACGTCGCCGAAGTCGCCGACAAGCTGGCGATGATTCGCGCTTTGACCGATCTGCCGCTGGGGGTTGGGTTCGGCATCAAGGACCCGGCGACCGCCGCCGCCATCGCCCAAATCGCCGATGCGGTCGTGGTGGGCAGCACCTTGGTGGCGAAAATGGGCGAACTGGCCGATGAACCGGAGCGGATGCGCCATGAAGTGACAGGTTTATTGGCCGCGATGCGCCAGGCGATGGATCAATCCTGATTTCATGGAGAAAAACTCGTGACTGCTGAAATTGATAGCCTGGTGCTGGAACACTTGCGGCATATCCGCAACCGCGTTGATCAGATTTCGGATGATGTGACTGATCTCAAGATGCGGATGAGCAGCCTTGAAAACTCAATGGTGCTGGTAAAGCGGGAAGTTACCTTTGGTGATGAAACTGACGCCCGGCAACAGGTGACTTTGGATAAGCTGGCGATCCGCATTGAGCGAATTGAGCGTCGCTTGGAGCTTTCCAATTCGTGAATGAGTGGCAAGCGTGTTGAGAGGCTATCCATCATGGCGACTACAGAACCGAACCTTGCAAGTTATGACCGCGATTTCTATTTGTGGACGCAACAGCAGGCGGCGTTGATCCGGCAGGGTGAATTTAACCGGGTGGATTTGGATTTTGCCAATATCGCGGAGGAAATTGAGAGCATGGGCCGCCGCGAAAAGCACTCCATCCGCAGCTACCTGTTCAACGTGATGATGCACCTGCTTAAGTGGCGGTATCAACCGGATCGGCGCGGAACCAGTTGGAAAAGCAGCATCCGCAATGGTCGGTATCAAGTTAAGGAACTATTGGAAGAAAGCCCCAGCTTAAAGCCGCAGCTTGAGTTGTTTATTGAGAAGATTTATCCCAATGCCCGTCAAGTAGCGGCTGATGAAACTGAATTGGGGCTGCCAACCTTTCCTGTTCAATGTCCATTTACGGTCGAGCAGATAATCGGCGATTATTGGCCGGAATAATCGCCACGGTTTCTTGTCCAGAAAGTCTGATCAATCTTCTCCCAACGGTAGAGAAATTTCCATCTTGCAGGACATTTATTGCTATGAGCTGGTATGAAAAACTGGTGCCTTCGCGGATTCGCACCGATAGCCGCAACAAGCACCAAATTCCAGAAGGATTATGGAGCAAATGCGAGGAATGTAGCGCGGTGTTGTATGGCGCTGAACTGGAGCGCAATTTGCGCGTTTGTCCCAAGTGCGGCTTCCATATGCCATTCGGCGCTCGCCAGCGGCTACACAGCCTGCTGGATGAGCAGGGTCGGCTGGAAATCGGCGAAGACCTGGAGCCGGTTGATTTTCTCCGGTTCAAGGACGGCAAAAAATACCGGGATCGGTTGCTGCAAGCACAAAAGGCCAGTAGCGAAAAAGATGCGCTGGTCGCCTTGCGTGGTCTACTGAAAGGGATGCCGGTGGTGGCCGCCGCGTTCGAGTTCGGCTTTATGGCCGGATCAATGGGTTCGGTCGTAGGTGAGCGTTTTGTCCGCGCCGTCCAGATCGCGCTTAATGAACATATTCCGCTGATTTGCTTTTCGGCCAGCGGTGGGGCGCGGATGCAGGAGGCGCTGGTGTCGCTGATGCAGATGGCCAAGACCAGCGCGGCGCTGACCCGGCTGGCTGAACATGGCATTCCCTACATTTCGGTGCTGACCCATCCCACTACTGGCGGCGTTTCCGCCAGTCTGGCGATGCTGGGCGACATCAATATCGCTGAACCGAAGGCGTTAATTGGTTTTGCCGGGCCACGGGTGATTGAGCAGACGGTGCGGGAAAAACTGCCGGATGGTTTCCAGCGCAGCGAATTTCTGCTGGAGCATGGGGTGATTGATCTGATCGTGGATCGCCGTGAATTGCGTGACCGTCTGGCGAGCATTCTGGGATTGCTGACCGGTCGGCCGGCGCTGGCGATGTGAGAAAACCATGCGCTTTGCAACGCTAGATGACTGGCTGGGCTGGCAGGAAACCCTGCATCCCAAGGCCATTGATCTCCGTCTGGAGCGGGTGAGAACCGTGTTGCAGCGACTGCAACCAGAGCCGCCCGCTTACACCGTGATCACCGTCGGCGGCACCAACGGCAAAGGCTCCTGCGTCGCCATGCTGGATTCCATTTTACGCGCCGCCGGTTATCCGGTGGGCGCATATAGCTCGCCGCATTTGTTGCGCTACAACGAACGCATCCGCATTAATGGCGTCGAGGCCGACGATGCCGCGATCTGCCGCGCTTTCGCCCGCATTGACGCGGTGCGCAGTGAAATTTCACTGACCTACTTTGAGTTCGGAACGCTGGCGGCGCTGGAGCTGTTTCGAGAGGCGGACGTTGATGTTGCGGTGCTGGAAGTCGGACTGGGCGGGCGGCTGGATGCGGTGAATGTGCTAGACGCTGATGCCGCGCTGGTGGTCAGCATCGGGATCGATCATGTGGACTGGCTGGGCGCGGATCGCGACAGCATCGGCTATGAAAAGGCGGGGATTTATCGCGCTGGTCGCCCCGCAATCTGCGCTGATCCCGATCCGCCGCCACGCTTGCTGGACTTCGCTCAATCCCTTGGCGCGTCATTGCGCCGGGTTGGCCGCGATTACCATTTCAGCCAACAGGAAAATAGCTGGCGCTGGCAATCCGATACAGCGCAATTCAACGATCTGCCGCTGCCGGCATTGGCGGGTGTCCATCAAATCGGCAATGCCGCCGCCGCGCTGGCGATTCTGGACAGCTTGCGCGACCGGCTCCTGGTCACTGCTGAAGCGATCCGCGCCGGATTAACGCAGACGCAATTGCCAGGCCGCTTTCAAATCATCCCGGGCCCGTTGAGTGGATTGTTGATGTTGCTCATAATCCGCACGCCGCGACGGTTCTGGCGGCGCAATTGCGGGCGCGGACTGGTTTGGGACGCACTCACGCCATCGTGGGCCTGCTGGCTGACAAGGATGCGTCAGGCGTGATCGCGGCATTAGTTGACGTGGTGGATGAATGGCATCCGGCATCGCTCCCCGGAACGCGGGGGCGAACCGGCGTCGAACTGGCGGTATTGCTGCATTCCGCAGGCATTCGCGCCGTTGTCGCCCACGATACGGTTGTGGACGCCTGTACAGCCTTGGTCAGATGCGTCGACCGGGGCGACCGCATTGTTGTACTCGGCTCATTTCATACGGTTGCGCCAGTGCTGGCCGCACAGCCTTGGCTGATCGCTTACCCAGCGCCGCATTGATCCAGATTTCGGGAGGCTTATTTTGGAAACCCGCTTGACCCAACGCCTGGTCGGCGCCGCTGTGGTGGCGGCGCTGGCCGCTATTTTTGTGCCAGAACTCCTAAAGCAGGGGGGAAATCGCCAACCTCCATCGGCTGTCGTCAATCCGTCCCCGCTGACGCAAACTGCGCCGACGCTGAGTTTTTCCCAGCCTGCGCCGTCGGCTCCCGTCGAAATTCCACCCTCCGCCGCGCCCGAATCCGCGCCCGCTGATTCAGCATTGCCACCGACCATGCCAGTGGTTGGATCGCCCATCGCGCCATCTCAACCGCCCGTCGGGGTTGATCCCGCGCCCGCCGATGTGGCCGCCGCTGATCGTGAACAAGCCGCGCTGCGTAAGGCGGCGCAGGAAGCCAGCGCCGAAGCTGAACGCATCGCCGCCGCTAAAGCACGGGCGGAGGCGACCCGCCGAGCGGCGCAAGCCGAACTGGCGAAAAATCTGACGAGCAGCGAGTGGAGCTGGCTGGCTTCTCAGTGCCTTGGAGACACGATTTCACTTATTAAGACTCAAGAAGAAAACCGGAAGATTATCGATGAATATCGTGCTGTAATTGCTGAAACCGTTAGAAATGATTTGGCATCGCTTCGTCATAATCGATTCGTACGATCGCATGCGTTGACCGTTCCAACCCCGGAATCGGATCGGGCCTTGGTGTTTTTTAAAGTGCATAACTTTGAGGACTTGGCTGAAAATGAATTAGCCTTGATCGATAAAGGCTATAAGCACTTTTTATCATTTACCAGACTCAAGGAAAAGTTCGGTATCACCGAAAACATTTTGTTCGAGCAGAATTCCGTTCAACGTTTGACAAAAATCACGTCCATACAGTTATTATCGGCAAGCGACTATGAAGGGCTTTTTTCAGAACGCTGTCTTTTCCGTATTTCACTACATAGAACCGCAGGCTAAGTTATTATTTAGTCGCTATCAATGTAATGCATCTGAATTAGAAATAGATGGGGTTTTCCAATTGTGTTTGATTCTGCAAAACTGGAGGAGGCTTGCTGCCAACGGACATTGAGCAGCAGTTTCTTGTCAAGCATCCAGTGTGTATCCGCTATAAAATCAGTTCAAACACTTGAATTCGTCGCCCTGAAGAAGCAGTTCCGTGCAACCCAATTCGCATCGGATGAACCTAATCAACATCTATTCAAGGTTTTGCAAAAGCTTCGCGATGAAAAGCCGCTGGCCGAACCGGATATCAATTACTTGAAAAAGCGAAAGCTGATCGAGAC
>JAAUTD010000065.1 GCA_012031845.1 Synechococcaceae cyanobacterium SM1_2_3 | reverse complement strand
CAAGGTCAATTTCAGCAGCGAGTAGATGCTGAAGGTGCCGAGATAGCGGCCTTGGTCGTCCACCACCGGCAGATGGCGCAGGTGATGTTCAAGAATGCGGTCGGCGGCCATCGCCACCGTATCCGACGGACTGAGCGTCATCGGATGCGGGTTCATCAAATTCTTTGCGGTCATGGAAAATCCTGGTGGCGGAAAAACAGACAATCGCTTCAGGCGACGCTTGAAGCCGGAAATACTCTATCCCACTCAATCGTTAAGTCGGGAAACAAGCCAGTGGCCAGGGTTCCAGTCGTTTCATGAATAGCGGGCTTGCCGTAGCAACGATCGGCATTGAGAGTGTAGATGGTGACGACGCGATCCGTAGGATGAACCAGCCATGCCTCCCGCACCCCGGCCTGTTCGTAAGCCGCCAGTTTCTGAATCTGATCCTTGGCGGCGGTGCTGGGAGACAGCACTTCGATCACCCAGTCCGGCGCGCGCGACAGCCGCGCTCGTCCAGTTTGTCGGGGTCGCAAATCACCGAAATATCTGGCTGCAACACCGTGGTTATGTCATCGTCGGCTTCCTGACGACGCGGCAGGCGCACGTCGAATGGCGCGATAAAAGGGCGGCAGGGTTTATCTATCAGATAGTTAGCGATCTCCCGAAATAACTCGCCGACCACGGCTTGATGGGTCAGTCCCGGCGCGGCCATCGAATAGGCTTCGCCGTCAATCAGCTCCCAGCGTTCGTCATCGGGCCAGCGGCGATAGTCGCCGTAACTAAATTCCGCGTGTTTTAACAACGGTTGCGCCATGTTGAAATCTCCACAGGACTTTTGCTTCAGGTTCAAAAAACCGTTCGGGGTGAGCCTGTCGAATCCCGGCTTTTACCTACAAATGCCCTTCGACCGCTGAGCTTGCCGAAGCGTCAGGGCGAACGGATGGAGCGAAAGTCCTGCTCCAATTGCTTAGCCAAAGGTGCTGCCGTTCCAGCCCCAGTTTGCGGCGCTCAGACTGGTGAAATTGAGATACACCCGGTCGGGCGCAATGCCGATCCGTTCTTGCAGCAACGCGCAAATGCGCTCGGCGAGCTGGCGGTTGACCTCACCGCTCAGGCCGCCAATGCTGCGCAGATCGGCGTAAGCCGCCGGTTGCTCGTCACCCGCCATCAGCATCGCGGCTTCGCTGACGGTGATCATGACGTAACGTTCCGGTTTGCCGATACCTTCAGCAACGATTCTGGAGAGCGGGGACAGCAGTTCGCGCCGTTGCGCATCGGACAGCGGGATGGAAGTTTGCAGGGTTAGCAGAGGCATCAGGCACACTCCATAACATAAGGCTAAAAGCCAATAAAACAGCGGTTAATGGATACCGGAAAGCATAGCACGGCGATGGCGATGCGCCGTTTTGGGGATTGAACAGGCCCGCTTTACCGGATTCTTCACCCTATCAACAACCGTGGCCTCGATAATGGTTGATGCCGCGTGACGGTTTTTCCGTTGTGGCCTATGATTCCCGGAAACGACGCGATTTCATCGCCCCATCCGATTGCCGCATGGTGCAGAAAACGCGATAGAGATGCGCAAGCCATGTCAGCATCCCTGATAAACCGGCAGAAGACCAAGAATGAAACTGTTTCACTATCACTTACTCAATCTGCGCAAGCAGCTCATCCTGCTGATTTTGATGATATTCATTCCGGTGTTGGCGATATTGCTTTTTACCGGATATAAACAGCATCAGGACGCGCTTGAAGGCATTGAAACCAAGGCCAATCAACTGATTCGGATTTTTATCGAAGAACAGTTGAATATCGTCAATCAGACCCGCCATTTTCTTAGTATCATCGCTCATGTTCCGGCAGTGCGAAACCTCGATCTTGCAGAGTGCAATCAGTTTCTAAAGGAAGTTCATCAGGACAATCCACAGTATTCCACGATTGTCGCCGCCAATAGCGAAGGCATGATTGATTGCTGCGCCATTCCCCTGAAACAGCCGATTAACGTAAAAGATCGCGCCTGGTTTCAGCGCATTGTCGAAAGCCGCGATTTTGTGGTTGATCATTTCATTATCAGCCGCACCGCCCATAAGGCATCGCTGCCTTTTGCTTTCCCTATCTTGAATTCTGATAAGAAAATGACGGTTGCAGTGGGCGCAGCTTATGACCTGGAACACTACCAGACCATTCTTAATAAAATCCCATTGCCCCCCAATTCAGTCACTCTGGTCACCGATAAAATGGGATTGTGCTTCACCAGTCTTCTGCAAAGGAACAATGCTTTGGAAAAAACCTGTCCCAATGCCGAGGCGTTGCCATTCCTGAATCCAATAAAGGCCGTTTTATTTTTACCGACTTCGATGGCGTAGAGCGCATCTACTGGTTTGAACGGCTTGCTATTGGGCAAGCCAGCAATGAAATCACCCTTCTGGTCGGCATTTCAAAGCAGGAAATTTATTCATCCGCCAGACGCATGTTAATCATCAATATTTCTCTCATCGCGGTTATTGCATCACTGTGTCTTGGAATGGCGTGGTTTTTCGGCAAGAGGATTATTCTCGACCCTGTCAACCTTTTGGTACATAAGACCCGGCGCATTGAAAAAGGAGATTTAAATCCTCCAAGCAAAGTGACTTTGCTGCCAGGCGAATTCCGCATTCTGGGACAGGCTTTTGACGATATGCTCCATAACCTTTCGCAGCGGGAAGCAGAACGGGATGGGGCTGTACAGGCGTTGAAACAGGAAATCATCGAACACAAGGAGACTCTGGCGGTATTAAGAGAGAGGGAGGAACACCTGAGAATACTGTTTGAACAGGCCGCAGACGCCATTTTCGTCACCAGACCGGATGGCCTGTTGGTGAAAGTGAATCAAAAAGCCTGCCAGTCAATTGGCTACACCGAAGATGAAATGCTGGCGCTCAACGCCAGCGACGTTGATGCCGAAATTCCATCGGCTGAAGCCTTTGCCCAATTTGCGCAAAAGCTGTCTGCGGAGCATCCGATCACCGTTGAGTCAATGCACCGTCGTAAGGATGGTTCGACCTTCCCGGTCGAAACCACCATTGCTTTGCTGCAAACGCACAGTGGGCCACAAGTCCTTGGGATCGCCCGCGACATTACCGAGCGCAAGCAGGCGGAAGCGCGCATCGCCCATCTGGCCTACCACGACGCCCTGACCCAGTTGCCCAACCGGGTGTTGCTGACCGACCGCCTGCAACAGGCGATGGCGCAGGCCCGCCGCGATCAGCGCCGCCTGGCGGTGTGCTTCCTGGATTTGGATGATTTCAAGCTAATCAACGATACCTGGGGACATGCTGAGGGAGATCGGGTACTGGTGCAGGTTGCGCAGCGATTAAAAGAGAGCATTCGCGCCGGTGACACCGTTGCCCGGCTGGGCGGCGACGAGTTTGTGCTGCTGCTGGGCAATCTGGGCAATGTTGAGGAATGTGAACACGCGCTGGATCGGATCAGGATGGCGTTGCAAACCCCACAGATGATTGCCGGTCAACCGGTGTCGCTGAACGCCAGTCTTGGGGTCACGCTGTATCCCGATGACGCGGTTGATCCCGACACTTTGCTGCGGCATGTGGATCAGGCCATGTACGCGGCCAAACAGGGCGGCGGCAACCGCTATCAATGGTTCGACGCTCACTTTGATCGCCGCGCCCGCGAGTACCGCGCCATCCTGCAACAGGTCGAAAAAGGGCTGGAAACCGGCGAATTCCGCCTGCATTACCAACCGAAGGTGGATATGCGCCAAGGAGTCGTGATGGGTCTGGAAGCCCTGATCCGCTGGCAACACCCGGAAGAAGGTTTGCTGCCGCCCGCCCGTTTCATGCCAGCGGTGGATAGCAGCGGCCTGGCGGTGACTCTGGACCGCTGGGTGCTGCACGAGGCTCTGCGGCAGATGAGCGTCTGGGTGCATCAGGGATTGACCCTGCCAGTGAGCGTCAACCTGTCCGCCCGCTATCTGCAACAGCCCGGCTTGATGACCAGCCTCAACGATCTGCTGGCGAACCACCCCACGGTGCCGACTGACTGGCTGGAGCTGGAAATTCTGGAAACCGCCGCCCTTGAAGATTTACAGGTTATCTCCGCCTTGCTGACCGACTGTCGCCAGCGGGGCATACGCTTTGCCCTGGACGACTTTGGCACCGGCTATTCCTCGCTGACCTATCTGCGCAAGCTGCCGGTTCATATCCTCAAAATTGACCAGTCCTTTGTGCGCGACGCGCTGACCGACGCCGAAGCCCGCGCTATTGTCGAGGGCGTCATTGGCCTGTCCAAAGCATTTCGGCGCGAGGTCATCGCCGAAGGGGTGGAAACCGTCGCGCATGGCCGCCTGCTGCTCGATCTGGGTTGCGACCTGGCGCAGGGCTATGGCATCGCCCGGCCCATGCCGCCCGATCAGCTTCCCGCCTGGATCGCGGGCTGGACCCGGCCCGAAGCCTGGGTCAACGCGGCTGATTCGGCAATCAGTCAACGACAGACAGGGAAGCCAGTCATCTGATCCTATGTAAATTGACGAAATCAACTAATTGATTTTTAGGCGGCTTCTCAAGCGCCCGCCCGCTGGCGAAGCTCCCCCAGCGCAAATCAGCGAAACCCATGCTCATCCCTTCAAATCCTTCGGCGATTGCGGCGATTTTGCCGTGATTGCAATGGCGCATGGTTACGGCTCTTTAGTATTCTTACCAGCGGTTAATCTTTGACCTCAGGACTTTCGCTCCATCCGTTCGCCCTGTGAACCTGTCGAAGGGCGTTCATCGGTAAAAAACGGGGTTCGACCGGCTCACCCCGAATGGTTTTTGAACCTGAAGCGAAAAGCCCTGGACCTGTTAAAGATGACCGGTCAATAAAAAAGCCTGACAACGAAAATTGAGGAGAAAGCGATGCGCGATATTCACCATGCTCTGGTGCTGAACATGCACCAACCGCCCAGCAATCTGGAAAACCTGCTTGAAACCAACGAGTGGGAAGTCAAGGAAATTCTGTTTGCCTATGACCGGATGCCACGGGTGTTATGGGATTATCAGGACATCGCCCGCGTTCATCTTTCTCTGTCGGGAACCCTGCTGGAAACCCTGTCGAATCCGGCTTTTCAGCAACGGGTCTATGGCATGGTGGATTGCGGCAAGCTGCTTTGGCATCTGCAAAACCAGAAGCTGTTTGAAGTGCTTGGCACCGGTTATTACCACCCGGTGCTGGCGCTGACCCCGGAAGCCGACTGGGATGAACACATTGTCCGCTGGCAGGCGATTGCCGCACACTTGCTGTGGCGACCGCAATTTAACGGGTTCTGGCCGCCGGAAATGGGTTTCGACATGCGGATGATTCCGCATCTGAAAAAAGCCGGTTATCGCTATGTGCTGGTGGATTGCGAATATGTGGACGCGGTGGATTCGATGAGCTGGCAGGAATTGCGCTACCGGCCGCACATTGCGGAATACGGCGGCGCGGAGATCGTTATTATCGTCCGCGACCGCGAACTGTCCGATGCGCAACTGTCGGGGATGGATTACGGCTGGTTCTATAACGAGTTGCATCAGCGGACGCAGTGGTGCGACTTTCCGCCGCTGGTGACAACCGCGACCGATGGCGACAATGGCGGCTGGTTCCGCAATGTGACCGAAAAAGCCAACTTCTGGACCTATTTTTATCATGAGGCGTTGCAGGAAATTCGCGCCGGTCATTCCACTATGCGTCCGACTTTTATCAGCGATTACTTAGATCGATTCGGGGCGCATGGACGGGTCACGGTGCGGCGCGGAGCCTGGAATACCGACGCCCATCACGGATGGGATTTCCACCAGTGGCAAGGATCGTGGGTGCAGCGCGACACGATGGTGCGGGTTCATGATCTCAGCCGGGAATTTCATGCGGTGGCGCAGGCGGCGGCGGAGGTGCGGGAATCGAATCCTGAACTGGCGCGGGTGCTGAGTGAGGCGCACTGGCGGCTGTTGCGCGCCGAGACCAGTTGCAATTTCTATTGGGGCGAAGCGTGGGTGCATAAATCGCACGCCGACATGGACAGCGTGGCCTGGCATCTGGGCGAGGCCAAGGCCTTGCTGGGCAGCCGCTGGAGCGATGCGGCAGTGACGACGCCGCAATCCGCTGATCCAGTCGAACCGGCTGTGTCGCCCGTGCTGACTGCTGATCCGGCCCCGGAATCGTCGGATACGCTGAAGCCCGGTGGGGATGATTTTGGCTGAATACGACGTAGAACGGGCATCCTGCCCGTTCACTGCTCAACGGCAAGACGCCCGTTCTACATCAACTGCCGCATCCAAAAGCGAAAGTCCTGTGGTTATCTGGATGAGATGTTGCAATCGGGATGAGAGGTCGCGTTGCCGATCTCAAAATTTGAACAGCGTTTTAACTGTCTTCACGGAGCATTTTGCGCTGATGCGCGCATGGAGTTGTGGCGATGCCTGAAAGTATTCTTGCCCTGGTTGACCGGCTGGCAGCGATTTTCCCCGAGTGTTTTAACCGGCCCTCTCCCAAGCCGCTCAAAATCGGCATCGGCGCCGAACTGCTGCCGCTGGCCGGAAATCATCCGCAACTGGAAGGCGTCAGCCGGAAGCAAATTCGTCAAGCACTGGCGTTTTATACCGGATCGAATGCCTATCGGAAGGCGGTGGCGGCGGGCGGCCCCCGTTATGGATTAAACGGTCAGCCCGATGGCGAGGTGACGCCAGAACAACAGGAGTTCGCCAAAACGCCCCGCAAAAAGAAAGCGTCCGCGACAGCAATGACCGAACCGGCGACGATGGTCATGGCGGACATGACTGAGCTACTGCAAGAGGTTATAGCAATGGCGATACCCGCCAAGATGGATATAACTATCAAGATCAATGAATTGCCGAACTGCAAGCCGTGTTCGCCACAAACCGTGTTGTTTGCGGTGCAGGCGCATAACCGGACGGTGGCGATAGAACTGAGAAACAAGACATGGAACAACCTGAAGGAGGCTGCGCAACGCTATCCGCAGTGGGTGGCGGCGATCACCGGCCAGCCCGGCGCGGCGCTGCCCGATGGCGGGTTCCGGCTGGATAATCCGGCAGTGCAGGTGTTTGAGAAGAAACCCAAGCCGGAAGCCGCCGCATCAGATGCGCCGCCGATCCAGCAGCCCGCCAAAGTCGAGGCCAAGGCTGAACCTGCCGCCAAGTCTCAACCTGTCGCCAAGGTTGAACCCGCTGCTTCATCTGCTGCCGCGCCTGCCGTTCCCTCGGCATCGCCGGTAGATTCGGCCTTACCGCCAGTGATCAGGCGTCCCAAGCTGTCGCTGAAAAATAAGGATTCTTGAAAGGGAGCAGAAACATGGCCGAAGCCGCGCAAATCCTGCCGGAAATAATCACCACAGTTGCCGAGTTCCTCGACTGGGAAAATCAGCAGGCGACTCGCCACGAGTGGATAGACGGGCGCATTGTCGCCATGACCGGAGGTTCAATCAGACATGCCCAGTTGATCGCTCGGCTCGTCCGGCGGTTGGGCAATCATCTGGACGGTACGCCTTGCATCGTGGTGGCTTGTGAAGTCAGGGTGCAAGTTGCCAAAAATATGTTCTATCCCGACGTGGTGGTGACCTGCGCTCGTCATGAAAGCCAGGACATGGTTTGCAAAGACCCGAAGCTGATCATTGAGGTGTTGTCCAATTCGACCGCCAGCCATGATCGCACCAAAAAGCGGATCGCCTATCAGCAGATTGAAAGTCTGGAGGAATATGGGCTGGTGGCTCAGGACGTGCAGCACATCACCCTGTTCCGCCGCGCTGAAGGCTGGCGGCAGATCGTGGTTATTGAGGGTGCGCTGGAACTGCGCTCGGTTGGCTGGATCGGCGAACTGGACGATCTCTATCGGGATTTTTTGATTGATTCAGTCGGTAAGGCAACGGGCATCCTGCCCGTTTTACAGCGCCGCCGGACTTACCGCAGATAAGCGCCGTCATTGCCGATTTTGCCCGGTCCATTCAGCACATAAATCCCGGCGGAATTGCCCCGCACTGAAAAGCCGATATGGCCGTTATTGACGGTGATTTCATTACCGGTCACCGCATCGCGATAAACGCCGTTGCGAATGTCGCCGACACTGATGTGCTGATCGCCGCCAATGGCGAGACCGACGACCGCATAACTCTCGCCGTGTTGATGGTCGCGGACAAAACTCATTCCACTGCCCCATTCGTTGACATGACTCATTGCGCCTTTTTGCAAAGCGGCAACGCGGCGACGAATCTGGTTAAGCCGTTGCAGATGTTTATACAGCGGATGATTCTGCGTCTGGCTGATGCGGTCATCGGTGAGATGATCGCCGAAATAGGCGCGGCCCGTGGTATCCAGGGTATCGTCATTGCCAATTACATCCTGCGGCGCGCCTTTCATGAATTCGATCTCTTCCCCGTAATACAGGCAGGGAATGCCGCGCACCGTCCAAAGCAGGTTATAGGCCGCCGCCGCCATCCATTGCTCGCCCTTAAATCGGAAGCGGAAATCGTTATCCGGCCCTACGTCATGGTTTTGCAGAAAAGTGACCAGCGTAGAAGCATTGCCGTAAATCCAGTCCATTTCCAGCACGCGCCCCACGCCATCATAACTGCCGCGACTGAGATTATCGCGAAAGGTGGAGAACAGGCCAAAGTCGAGCATGGGAAAACCGGAGTCGCCGCCAGAATGGGGATTGCGCGGATCGTGACCCAGGCGGGTGTACCACCACGGACGAATGAATGAAGGGCCGTTGTCGCCGCCGCCCATGTCGCCCCAGCCATAACCTTTCACCAGATTTTCGCCAAAGACGAACAAGCCCGGCTTGTGCGCTTTCCAGGCGTTGACGTATTCCAGCAGATTATCGCGCTCCACGTGTTTAACCGTGTCAATGCGCAGCGCGTCCACGCCCATATCGAGATAGCGATTAATCGAGCCGATTAAGTAATCCTTGACGTTCTGGCGGTCGGTGGCGAGGTTAATGCAGTCGCCAGCGATATGTTTACGCTGCACGGCGGCGCTTTCCCAGTCGCCGCCGCAAATAAAGCCTTCCTGCATATACCATTCGGGATCAAGATTGTTGGCGTCAATCCCGAAGAAGCGGCCAGGGTTATAACCGGGTTTGGGCACGGTCTCGCCGGTTTTTGGATCGACCAGGGGAATTTTGCCTTCTGGATCGGTGTTATGCCGTTCCTTATACCACTCCGGCGCGACCGGGTTATCAATGTCGTCCCGATATGGCCAGGCGTAATTACCGAGATTGCCCTGATAGGGGCCATGATTGACCCGGCCCTGCTCAGAGCCTTGCGGCACATAGTATTTAATCGGCAGATGATCAATATGCACCTTGCCGCGAATTCCATACTGGCAGGAATGATTGACCACGACATCCTGAATGATTTTGATGCCGCGCTGATGGGCCTCGTTGATTAAATCCTGATAAGTGGCGTCCGGCGATTCCAGGCGCGGATCAATCCGGGTCCAGTCATAGGCGTGATAGCCGTGATAATCGAGGCCACTGCGATTTTCGACCGGCGGGGTAATCCAGATCGCGGTAAAACCTAAATCGCGGATATAGTCGAGACGCTGAATCAGCCCCTTGAAATCGCCGCGCCAATGCGGGTCTTCGGCCTGGCCGGTTTGACGATTGAATTTGATGCGGTCGCGACAGAAGAAGCTGTTATTCGGATCGCCGTCGTAAAAGCGGGTGGTCATCAGGAAATAAATGGTTTCTTCGCGGAAATCGCCTAATGGCCCGGACGGGTCTATCGGCGGATGGGTTTCCACTGGAGAGGCGGACAGGGTGGCGGATGAGTGGTTTTCCTGATCGGCGCTGGCCAGTGCCGCTTCCGCTTCGGCCTGACTCGCGTACCAGCCGCCATCGGCGTAATAGCCGTCGCCGTCGCGGTGCAGATCGCTGGTTTGGTGGCTGCGATGATCGTTGAATACCAGATTGGCGGCAGTGACGCCCTTGATTCGATAGACAAACCAGCCGTCGGCTTCCGCCGTCATCGGTACGCCCGGCCAGGCTGAGGGTTGCGAACTGGGCCGGGTGTCCCAGTAGTGAAGATAAACGGTATTTGCCCATTGGGCCGGTTTATGAAAGTAAATGATCAATTCGGGCATGATTAAAAGGATTCCAAAATAATGAAAACGATAGCGATTGATTCGGTTTGCACATTGCTGACCTGTACAGTAAGGATTGACAATGCGCGAAAATTATAGCACGGAACTTGTCAATTTTTGATCTTATGTAAACGCAATTAATAGAATGATTGAATAATACGGCAATCCTGAAGGAGTTGCTTAATTATCCTAATTGATAGGCTATTATTTATAATAGCAATCTTTAATAAGTTGTAGATTGCCGAATCAAACCACCCCGGTGCTGACGCGCCACGCCTCCTTATCCAAGGAGGGGGAAAATTTCTGCTATTACAGCCGGATTAACAACTCGAATAAGACTGCCATAGATACCCAGAATATGTTCATAATCAAATCTTTCTTTCTCTGATGGAGAACTTTCGCTGACTGCGACGTAGAACGGGTATCTTGCCCGTGCTACTGGCGTCGCTGTGATGATCACAGGACTTTCGCTCCATCCGTTCGCCCTGACGCTTCGGCAAGCTCAGCGGTCGAAGGGCATTCATCGATAAAAAAATGGGGTTCGACCGGCTCACCCCGAACAGTTTTTAAACCAGAAGCGAAAGTCCTGGATCAGATTCTGTCTTGAATCAGATTCTGTCTGGAGGCGCAAGCAAAGGCTCTGATTCTTTTAATTGACGATATGCCCTGAAGTCTGATAACCAACGATTCATGAACCACACAGACCTGCTTGAACAGCTTCACGCTGATTTTATCGGCCTCGACACCCGTTACCGCCTCGCCGATGGCCGGGTGACGCGCCGTCATTATCTGGATTCCGCCGCCTCCACGCTCGCCTTGCGCCCCGCTCGGCAACTGGCTGACGAACTGCTGCGCCACTACGCCAACACTCATAGCCAAGCGCATTTTTCCGCCCGCATCGCCAACCGCGCCTATGCCTGGGCGCATCAGCAAGTGCTGGATTTCGTGCAGGCCGACCCGCAACGCTACGCTGCTCTTTTCGCCGGCAGCGGTTGCACCGCACCACTGAACCGGCTGGCGCGAACGCTGGCGATGCAACGGCCAGAGCGTGACGTAGTGCTGGTTTCGCTACTGGAACATCACGCCAATGACCTGCCGCATCGCAAACAGGCCGGAACCGTCGTTCACATTCCGTTGACCGGAGTTGCGCCCCATCTCGGCGCGGTGGATTTGGCGGCGTTGGAACGCCTGCTGGAACAGCAGCGCGGGCGGGTCAATTACGTTGCGATTTCCGCTGCCAGCAATGTCACCGGCATTCGCAACCCGATTTACGACATTGCCGCGCTGGCTCATGCTTTCGACGCTTGGATCGTGGTGGACGCTTCGCAAGCCTTGGCCCATGCGCCGTTGACGATGAGTGATACCGGCGCGGCGGAACGCGAATTGGACGCGGTGGTGTTTTCCGGCCACAAGCTCTACGCGCCGGGATCGCCCGGCGTCGCCATCGTGCGGAAGGCGCTGCTGGAAAATCAGGAACCGGATGAAGTCGGCGGCGGCATGGTGGATGACGTGCAACTGAGCAGCTATCAGATCAGCGAGCAATTCCCGGATCGGGAAGAGGCGGGTACGCCCAATATCATCGGCGCGGCGCAGTTGGGCGCGGTGCTGAATCTGCTGCAACGGGTCGGAATGGATCAGATTCATGCCGCCGAACAAGGTCAATTGCGGCAGTTCATCACCGGATTGACGGCCATGCCGGGCGTTAGAATCTATGGCGATCCCGATTTGGATCGGACGCTGCGTTTGGGCACAGTGGCGTTCAATGTGGGCGGGCTGGAACACGGTTTGGTCGCCGCCGTGCTGAATGACTATTTCAATGTGGCGGTGCGCAATGGCTGTTTTTGCGCCCATTCTTATGTCCGCGAACTGCTCAAGCCGGAATTGTGGGCGCTGGATATCGATCCCGATAGCGCAGAAGGCGCGGCGATGTTGAAACAGCGGCAAGGCATGGTGCGGGCCAGTCTGGGGCTGTACACCACTGAAGAAGACATCGCGGCGCTGCTGGCCGGGATTGGCGATTTGCTGGCGCGGCCCGATTTTTACCGGGCGCAGTATGTCGCCGACGCCGACGGAAATTTTCAGCAGCGCGCTTTTGGCGCTACGGCTGAGACATTGTTTGATCCAGAGGCTTTTTCTGAATGATTGCTTTAATCCGCAGGAAACAAGCCGATGACCACTACCACTGACTACGACAGCGATTTTTATCTGTGGACGCAACAGCAAGCGGCGCTGATGCGGCAAGGCGAATTTAACCGGATTGACCTGGATATTGAGCATATTGCGGAGGAAATCGAGAGCATGGGACGCCGCGAAAAACACGCCCTCCACAGTTACCTGTTTAACGTGATGATGCACCTGCTCAAATGGCGCTATCAGCCGGATCGGCGCGGCGCAAGTTGGCAAGGCAGCATCTTCAATGGCCGCGATCAGATTGAAATGTTGTTGGAAGAAAGCCCCAGCCTGCAATCACAACTGGATGTATTAGCGCAGAAAGCTTATCCCAAAGCACGGCGACTGGCGGCTACCGAAACCGGCTTGCCCTTGGCGACTTTCCCGGAACAATGCCCTTTTACCATTGAACAGATCACCAGCGATTATTGGCCGTTGTAGCAGCGGCCTCCGGCATCGAATGCGGGCTGGAAGCCCTTGGTACCACTGATTGATCCGGCTTTTCCATGACCGAGCGAGGTTGTTGTCATGTCCCCTGTTCTGCGTAAATTCATTGGCTTGCTGCTGATTTTCGCCACCGTCGGCGTGGCGTCGTGCCAGGCGTTGGTGACGGCGTCCTGTGCGCCGACCATTTCTTCTACGCAACCGCGCTGACCGTGAGCCGCGCTCATGGGCCGCTTCCTGTTATTGATCAGCGCCTTCCTGATTCCATTTTCATTATTGGCTTTATTGTTCAAACGGGCCGCTCAGAACATGGCTGAACGCTTCCAGCAGGTCCCCCAGCAGTTTCCATCGCTCAAGGGTTTTTTGCTGTTTCTGTTGCCACTGCCGGTGATGAGCGCCGCCGTGATTGCGCTGGCGCGAGGCCATGTCATCGAGTTGCTGGGCAATGCCGCCGGCTATGGGCTATTTCTGGGCGGGGCGTTGCTGCTGCGCCGGGGTCTGTTGCGGGAAGCCGACTATGATCGCCGCCGGATCGCCCGCGCTCCCTATCCGCTGAAGACGCTCGGCAGCATCCTGATCGCGCTGGCGACCGGAATAACCGCCGGTTTTGGCGTCCATCATCATCCGGTGATTGCGGTGGCGTTCGGATTGCTCGCGCTGCTGGGCTGTTATCTGAGCTATGGCTTCGATCCGCTGACCGCCAAGCGGTTTACCGATGCCGAGGGCCTGGACGCCACTGACCGGGTACTGGAGGCGTTGGCGCAGGCTGAACGCGGCATCGCCGCGATTGAGCAGGCCACCCGCGAGATCGGTAACGCCGAGTTGAATCAGCGACTGCGGCGCATCGCCAAACTGGCCCGTGAAATTCTCACGTTGCTGGAAGAAGACCCGCGTGATTTGCGCCGCGCCCGCAAGTTTCTCAATGTCTATCTGGATGGGGCCACTCAAGTGGTTGAAGGCTACGCCAAAACGCATGGGCGGGTTTCCAAGCCGGAACTGGATGACAATTTTCGTCGGGTGTTGATGACGATTGAGGAAGTCTTTACCGAGCAGCAGCAGAAACTGCTGGAAAGCGATGTGAATGATCTGGATGTGCAGATTGAAGTGTTGATGACGCAGTTAAAGCGGGAAGGTGTTGCCTAGCCGGGTGGCGGGCGCAAAAGATTCATTTCGCCGATGGCGCTGAGTTTGTATTTTCAGCGCCGTTATTGTCTCAGTTGGCTAAACAGTCCGAGCGCATCGTTTGATTGATCCAGCCTCAAATGATGCGCTTCTCTTCGTTTAGCGCATCCTACGCAGGAGCTATACAAGCAGATTGTGGATAATTTTCTTATCATAAAAACGCCAATCCTATGCCCTTATTTCTGAGTTAAAGCGCACCAATTTATCCCAGTCAATATCCCCGTTATTTTTACAGAACTCATTTGCAAATTCTTTTGTAAACGTAACTACCTAGCTGGTAGACAAGATAGATCTGAAACATTATGAGAAAATAGCGCACAGAGGGAACCAAAAACATCCATATTCTGTTTTCTCAGAGTAGAAATAACAGACTGAATACGAGCGTAAGCATTACGCTCCTTGA
>JAAUTD010000064.1 GCA_012031845.1 Synechococcaceae cyanobacterium SM1_2_3 | reverse complement strand
GCTGAACGCCCATGAGTTGATGAAATCCATGATCCGCGCGGCGCGGGCGGGGTGCATTTCGAGGATCAACTGGCCTCGGTCAAGAAGTGCGGCCACATGGGCGGCAAGGTGCTGGTTCCCTCTCAGGAAGCGGTGCAAAAATTGATCGCGGCGCGGTTGGCGGCAGATGTTTGCGGCGTGCCGACTATCATTCTGGCACGCACCGACGCTGAAGCGGCGGATCTGCTGACCAGCGATTGCGACGATAACGACAAGCCGTTCTGCACCGGCGAGCGCACCGTCGAAGGCTTCTACAAGACCAAGAAGGGTTTGGAACAGGCGATTTCGCGTGGTCTGGCCTATGCGCCCTACGCCGATATGGTGTGGTGCGAAACCGGTACGCCTGATCTCAATTTTGCCCAACGCTTTGCCGAGGCGATCCAGGCCCAGTTCCCCGGCAAGATGCTGGCCTACAACTGTTCGCCGTCGTTCAACTGGAAGAAGAATCTCGACGACGCCACCATCGCCAAGTTCCAGCGCGAACTGGGCGCGATGGGCTACAAGTACCAGTTCATCACCTTGGCCGGCATTCACAACATGTGGTATCACATGTTCGACCTGGCGCAGGACTATGTGAAGCGCGGCATGACCGCTTACGTCGAGAAGGTGCAGGAGCAGGAATTCGCGGCGCGGGATCGCGGCTACACCTTCGTCAGTCATCAGCAGGAAGTCGGCACCGGCTACTTCGACGATGTGACCACGGTGATTCAGGGCGGCGTTTCTTCCGTGACCGCGCTGACGGGTTCGACTGAAGAAGAACAGTTCCACTAAGCGATTTCTGCCGCGCCCATACCGGGGCGCTGTATTCAACATTAAAAACGCCGCGCCCTAGTACTTGATTGGGGTGCGGCGTTTTCATTTACCCACGGTTCCAGTCGCCATCGCTCGCAAACCACAGTCGTCGGCCCAGGAAATTTAAATAGACTAATGACCCCATCTCGCCATCCAAACCGCAACCCTGCCTTGATCCAGTGGCTAATTCTTGGCATGGCCCTGTTGATTCTGGGTGGGGTCGCCGGTTGCAATCTGTACCTGGAACGCGACCGCACCCGGATCCGCGAGCAGGAGCGGCTACTGACCCAGGCTCGGGTGATCCATGAAAATGTGGTTCAGAATTTGGCTGCAATCAATCAGGTGTTAGCCGGTTTGCGCAAGAAACATCTGATGCTGGATTCCGACCCGGATATGAGCGAACACCTGACCATACTGAGCGATGCAATGCCCGGCATCCGCACTCTTGTCTCCCTTGATGCTTCCGGCGATATCCGCGCTTCCAACCGCACCGAACTGATAGGCAAGAATTTCAGCTATCGTCCCTATTTCACCGAGCCGCAGCAAAGGATGGATTTGGATCTGCTGTATATCTCGCCGCCATTTTCGCACCAGTCTTGGCGCATTCACCATTAATGCTTCACGGGTAATTGCAGGGTATCAAGGCATATTCGCCGGAGTGGTCACTGCGGCTTTGGATCCCCAGTATTTCGTCCCGCTGCTGGACTCGGTGCGCTATGCCCCAGACATGGATACCGCGTTGATCCACGGCGATGGCGATATTTTCATGTTGATGCCTGATCGAGAGGGCGTCATTGGGAAAAACGTGGCGCAACCAGGCGCTTTTTTACCCAGCATCGGCAAAGCGCCCGAGCGGCCAGCGTGTTCTCCGGTACGGCATACGCCACCGGCGATCAGCGCATGATCGCCTTTGTCACGGTCCATCCGTCCGATTTGAAGATGGACAAGTCGCTGGTCGTGGTGGCGTCCCGCAAGCTGAATGAGGTCTATGCGGTCTGGTTCCGTGACCTCCTGGCCCAGTGTGGACTGTGCGGACTGATCGCCGGGGTATCGATCCTGGGGCTTTACGCTTATCAGCGGCGGCAGCGGGAATTTGATCGGCAGACAGAAGCCGCCGCTCATGCGCTGGAGGAAAGCGCCGAGCGCCTTAAGCTCGCTACCGAGGCGGCCAATGTCGGCGTGTGGGATTACGACCTGATCACGGGGCGCTTGACCTGGGACGATTCCATGTTCGCTATTTACGGTGTTGACCGTTCGGCGTTTTCCTCCGCTTACGACGCCTGGCGTAACGCCCTCCTGCCGGAGGATAGTTTCGCTGCGGAAGCGGCGGCGCAGGCCGCTACTACCGAGAGTCGGCCATTTAATACCCGTTTTCGGATTCGCCGCCGCGATGGCGAAGTGCGCCATATTCAGGCGCATGGTCTGGTGCGCCGCGACGAGACGGGCAAGCCAGTGCGCATGGTCGGCACCAATGAGGATATTACCGAGCGCCAGCGCCTGAAAGCCGCCCGGCAGGAATCAGAACAACGCTTCCGTTCCATCTTTGATTCCGCCGCTCTCGGCATGACTTTGGTGAGCGTGAAGGGGCGTTTCATGCAGGCCAACCCGGCGCTATGCCGTATTGTTGGCTATACCGAAGAAGAACTCCGGCAAAAGGCTTTTCAAGATATTACCCATCTGGATGATTTGGCAATCGATCTGGCTCTGCTCAGAGAAGTAGTGGCGGGCGTCCGCGCCACTTACCAGATGGAGAAGCGCTACTTTCACAAGGACGGCCATATCGTCTGGGTTTTACTCAGCGTTTCCGCGGTCAAGGACGCAGCCGGCCAGATACTCTATTTCGTCTCGCAGATTCAGGACATCACCGAACGCAGGCGACACGAACAGCAATTGCGTGAGGCCAAAGCGCTGGCCGAGACCGCCAGCCAGGCCAAGAGCCAATTCCTGGCCAACATGAGCCACGAAATCCGCACACCGATGAACGCCATCCTCGGTTTGCTGCATCTGCTCCAGCGCACCGAACTCAACTCGCGTCAACAGGATTACGTCAGCAAAGTGGAAGCGGCGGCTAAATCATTACTCGGCATCCTCAACGACATCCTTGATTTTTCCAAGGTGGAAGCCGGCAAGATGGAGCTGGAACAGACTACCTTCCAGCTCGATGAACTGCTGCGCAACCTTGCAGTGATCCTGTCGGTTACTGCCCAGCATAAGGAAGATCTGGAGGTGCTGTTCGATATTGATCCCCAGGCGCCAAAGGCGCTGTGCGGCGATCCGATGCGCCTGCAACAAATTCTGCTCAATCTGGCCGGCAACGCCATCAAATTTACCTCGGATGGCGAAGTGGTGATTGCTGTTCATGCGCGCTCGGTGACGCCAGAGCAGGCTGAAATCGAATTTGCAGTGCGCGATACCGGCATTGGCATCGCCCCGGATAAGCTGTCCAGCCTGTTCGAGGGGTTCACTCAGGCCGAGGCGTCCACCAGCCGCCGCTTTGGCGGAACCGGGTTGGGACTGTCCATCAGCCAACGCTTAACCCGGCTGATGGGCGGCGAATTGATCGCGGCCAGTACGCCGGGTCAAGGCAGCGAATTCCGTTTCGCCTTGACTTTTAACCGCGTCCCAGAGGTCGAGATCCCAGCGGCGAAGCATGACGCCGTCTCCATGTTCAATCATCCGCAGCGGGCGTTGGTGGTTGACGACAACGCTACCGCTCGCGAGGTCATGACGGTCATGATCGAAGCGTTGGGCTGGCGGGCTGACGCGGTTGGCAGCGGCGCCGAGGCCATTGCCCGGATTAAGGCTCAGCAGAATGGCGGTTCTCCCTATGATATGGTTTTTGTGGACTGGAGAATGCCGGATATGGACGGTTGGGAAACGACGCAGCAGATCCGCCAGTTGCAATGTGGCGGCCAGATGCCCGTGCTGATCATGGTGACTGCTCACAGCCGGGAACTGCTGGCGCAACGGCAAGCAGACCATCATTCCCTGCTGGATGGTTTTCTGGTCAAGCCAGTGACGCCTTCCATGCTGCTTGATGCGGTGGCCGACGCCACCGCCGGTTATTTGGCGCATAGCGCTCCTCCACCCGGCGTTATTCCGCGCCTGACCGGCTTGCGCCTGCTGGTGATCGAGGACAACCTGATAAATCAGCAGGTGGCGCAGGAATTGCTGGTGAGCGAGGGCGCTTGGGTAGAAGTGGCGAGCGGCGGCGGCGAAGGCATTGAGCGGATTTGCCGCGCCCAGCCCCCGTTTGATGCCGTGTTAATGGATATTCAGATGCCCGACATGGATGGCTATGCCGCGACCTGCAAAATCCGCCAAACCTTGGGCTTGATCGATCTGCCGATTATCGCGATGACCGCCAACGCGCTACCCGTTGATCGGGCCGCTTGTTTGGAGTCGGGGATGGACGACCATATCGGCAAACCCATCAACCTAGATGCTCTGGTCGCTGTTCTGCTGCGCCATTGCGGGCTGGATGAACGGAATAGGGCTGCGTCCGCAACCGCGACGGCGATGGAACCTGCCGGGTTGCCGCTGCTTCCTGGCTTTACTCCGCAGGAAACGCTGATTCGGCTGGGCGACAACCGGGATCTTTATGCCCGCATGGCGCGAGGCTTTCGCGCCGAGCACGGCGAGGCGGCAGCCCAGGTGCGGAACTGGTTGCAACAGGGTGATAAAAAAGCGGCGCTTGCCGGACTTCACGCGATCAAGGGCGTCGCCGCCACCTTGGGCGCTCAGGCGTTGGCGGAATGCGCGGCTGAAGCCGAACTTCAGTTACAACAACCGGACCCGGACGCAACCCAGGATGCGTTGCTCGATCAGTTGACCCAACGCTTGCAAGAAGCCTGCGACGGACTGGAAACGCTGGCTGATCAGATGGCCCCGCTCACGGTGGAAGGCATAGCCGATCATCCGCCAGACCAGACCACGGTGGATATTCCGGCATTGGCACAGCGGCTTTTGAGTCTGGAACGCCTGTTGGCCTCTGCGAATCTGAGGGCGCAGGATGAATACATAGCCCTGCGCCACGACTTCGGGCCAACTCTGGCAAGTCGCTTTGCGTCGCTGGACCAGGCCATGAATCAACTCGACTTCGCGACTGCGTTGCAGGAAAGCCGTAGTCTGCGAGAGGCGCTTAATGATGAATGAAAAGTCCAGCACGCTACCGCTTCCAGCGCCCTTGCTTGAAGACACGCTACCGCTTTCAGCGTCCTTGGTTGAAGGACCCTCGTTCTCCCGCTTGCTGGTGGTGGATGACCAGCCGATCAATATCCAGGCGCTATACCAGATTTTTCATGGCGATCATGAGGTCTTTATGGCGACCAATGGTCAGCAGGCGCTGGAATTCTGCCAGCAGGATCCGCCGGACCTGATTCTGCTGGACGTGATGATGCCAAACATGGATGGCCTGGAGGTCTGCCGTCGGCTAAAAGCCCATCCCTTGACTCGGGAAGTTCCGGTGATCTTTGTAACCGCTCAGGAAAGCCCGGACGAGGAAACACACGCTTTGGAGGCAGGCGCGGTGGACTTCATCACCAAACCGGTCAATCCGGCGGTGGTGCGAGCGCGGGTGCGCACTCACCTGACTCTCAAGCGTCAGGCTGATCTGTTGCGCTCGTTGGCCTTCGTTGACGGCTTAACGGGGGTCGCCAACCGTCGGCGCTTTGACGACAGCCTACAGCGTGAATGGCGGCGCAGTCGCCGCAATGGCGCATCGCTGGCGCTGCTATTGATGGATGTTGATCATTTCAAACAATTTAACGACTGCTATGGTCACCTGGTCGGCGACAGTTGTCTGCAAACGGTGGCCGGGGCGCTCAAGGCGAATATGGGCCGCTCCCACGATCTGGCGGCTCGCTACGGCGGTGAAGAATTCGCCTGCCTGCTGCCCGAAACCCACCTGGCTGGCGCATTGGCCAAGGCGGAAGAACTGAGACAGGCCGTGCAAGCCCTGAACATTCCCCATGCGTTATCCAGCATCGCTACTGTAGTGACCATCAGCATAGGCGTGACCGCCGTGGTCCCAATGATGAATTTATCCCCGGATCAGTTGCTCTCTGCCGCCGATGAGCAACTGTATAAAGCGAAGCGTAGCGGGCGAAACCGGGTTTGCGGCGTTGACATTCATCATTCTTAAACCGCAGCGTGGTTTAGCTTCCCTATCGGATTCCGCAAGAATAGAATTCAAATTCGTTGCAATTCCCCTCTTTTTTCAGGAGTCTCCCCATGAGTCTGCCCGCCGGCGTGCAAATCAATGCCCCGCTTCATCCCCGCTTCGACGAAATCCTGAGCCATGACGCACTGGCGCTGGTTGCCAAGCTGCATCGCGCCTTTGAAGGTCGCCGCCAGGAACTGCTGAAGGCTCGCGTGGCTCGTCAGGCCCGCATTGACGCGGGCGAGTTGCCTGATTTTCTGCCTGAAACGCAACATATCCGCGAAGGCGACTGGAAAATCGCGCCGCTGCCGAAAGCGCTGGAGCGCCGCCGCACTGAAATCACCGGCCCGGTCGAGGCCAAAATGATCATCAACGCCTACAACTCCGGCGCTGATTCCTACATGACCGACTTTGAAGATTCCAACAGCCCCAACTGGTACAACCAGATTCAGGGCCAGGTGAATCTGTTCGACGCGATTCGCCGCAAACTCAGTTTTGTGAATGAAGTCGGCAAGGAATATAAGCTCAACGACACGATTGCGACGCTGCAAATTCGCCCGCGTGGCTGGCATCTGGACGAAAAGCACGTGCTGGTGGATGGTCAGCGGGTGTCCGGCGGCATCTTCGATTTCGGTCTGGTCTTTTTCCACAATGCTAAAGAACAAATAGATCGGGGCGCAGGACCGTTCTTTTACTTGCCCAAAATGGAATCGCATCTGGAAGCGCGGTTGTGGAATGATATTTTTGTCATGGCGCAAAACGAATGCGGCATTCCGCAAGGCGCGATTAAGGCGACCGTGCTGGTGGAAACTATTCTGGCGACCTTCGAGATGGAGGAAATTCTGTACGAATTGCGCGAGCATTCCGCCGGTCTGAACGCCGGGCGCTGGGATTACATCTTTAGCTGCATCAAGAAATTCAAGAAAACAATAATTTCTGTCTGGCTAATCGCGGCGCGATTACGATGGAAGTGCCGTTCATGCGTTCCTACGCGCTGCATCTGGTGAAGATTTGCCACAAGCGCGGTGCGCCCGCTATGGGCGGAATGAGTGCGCTGATCCCGATTAAAAATGACCCGGTGGCGAATGAAAAAGCGCTGGCGGGCATTCGCCACGACAAGACCCGCGACGCCAATGACGGCTTTGACGGCGGTTGGGTGGCGCATCCCGGTTTGGTGCCGATTGCCCACGAAGAATTCGTCAAGGTGCTGGGCGACCGGCCGAATCAGTGGGAAAAGCAGCGCGATGAAGTCTTTACCGCCAAGGATTTCCTGAACTTCCAGCCGGAGCAGCCGATTACCGAATTGGGGGTGCGCAATAACATCAATGTCGGCATTCACTATCTCGGTTCATGGCTGGCGGGCAACGGCTGCGTGCCGATTCACAATCTGATGGAAGACGCGGCTACAGCGGAAATCGCCCGCTCGCAGGTATGGCAATGGGTGGTCAGTCCAAAGGGCATTCTGGACGATGGCCGCAAGGTTACTGCCGATATGGTGCGCGGCTTTATTCCCGAAGAACTGGCCAAGGTTAAAACCACGGTAACAGCCCAGGGCGAAGACATCGCCACCTATGAACAGGCTGCAAGGATTTTTGAAGAAATGTCGTTATCGGCAGACTATCCCGAATTCCTGACGCTGCCGTTGTACGAAGCAATGGATTAATCATCCCGCGATTTTACGGGCGATGGGAAACAGCGCCAGTCAGTGTTGTTTTTCATTTCCTGGTTGTTTGGTGCCGCAATGTGGAGATGCTTTCTTGATTGGCGCTTTAAGTGTATTGCTGGTTTTTCAATTGATCGGTGAAGTGATCGCCCGCGCTTTTGATTTGCCGGTTCCTGGCCCGGTGATCGGTATGGGGCTTTTATTGGTGACGATCATTCTGACTGAAGGTCCCAGTGCAGAATTGCAGCAGACCACTGGACATCTGCTTCACCACCTGTCGTTACTGTTTGTGCCTGCGGGCGTCGGCATCATGCTGTATTTCCGCTTGATGGCCGACGCCTGGGCGCCGCTGGCGTTTTCCCTGATCATCAGCACCTTTATCACGATTGCCGTCACCGCTTTAGTGTTGATCAGTCTGATTCGACTGACCCGGGCGCAAGGGAAATAATCATGCCGACCCGTTTAACTGAAATCTGGGTGTATCTTGCCGCTTCGCCGCTATTTGGCCTCACCTTGACCCTGCTGGCTTACCAAGGCGCGTTCTGGTTGTATCGCCGTACCGGCAGCCACCCGCTCGCCAATCCAGTGATGCTGGCGGTGGCGATGCTGGTCAGCATTCTCTGGCTCACCGGTACGCCTTATCACCACTATTTCGACGGCGCTCAGTTTGTGCATTTCCTGCTGGGACCGGCTACCGTTGCCCTGGCGATTCCGCTTTATGCTCAATTACGGCGATTGCGAGCGATGGCGTTGCCGCTGCTGATAGCCTTGGCGGCGGGATCATTGACCGCTGCACTATCAGCAGTTGCGGTCGGCCATTGGCTCGGCGCCAGCAAAGCAGTGGCGCTATCGCTGGCCCCCAAATCGGTGACGACGCCGATTGCGATGGGGATAGCAGAACGCATCGGCGGTCTGCCGTCCCTGACCGCCGTATTAGTCATTGTGACCGGCATTCTCGGTGCAATCGGCGCTCGCTCTGTTTATCAGGTGTTGCGAATCGAGGATCAAGCGGCCCGTGGCTTCGCTCTCGGCTTGGCGTCGCACGGCATTGGCACCGCCCGCGCTTTTCAGGAAAGCGAGCAAGCCGGCGCATTTGCGGCGCTGGCGATGGGATTGAATGGGCTGCTAACCGCGGCGTTGTTGCCGTCGGTGATCAGGTGGCTGGATCAATGGCTATAGGATCCTGAATGAGTCTTGGGATTCCAGGACGGGCAGGAGCATTTTTTATTGCAACATTCGCCCTTGAGGAAACTTGCAGGCTGGGTATGATCTAAAGAAAGTCCGTTCATGACCGCGAATGGTATGAAACACTGTTATGCGTTGTTGCTGACCACTTCCCTAATCTCTGTCAGGCATTGCCGATTAATCATGAGCGTGGAACATTCATCGTCTTCCGATTCAGATCGCGGCCTTGCCGTCGAGTCGGCCAAGCCAGCAATCAAGCAACCACCCTTATACAAGGTGATTTTGCTCAACGATGACTACACTCCTATGGAGTTCGTGGTGCGGATTCTGGAGCATTTTTTCGGCATGGGCCTTGAAAAAGCCACGCAAGTCATGCTGCATGTCCATACCCGTGGTCGTGGCGTGTGTGGGGTCTATACTCATGAGATTGCCGAAACCAAAGTAGCCCAAGTCAATGAATTTTCCCGCCGACACCAGCATCCGTTGTTATGCACCCTGGAAGAAGCCTAAACCCGCAACCCCAGCGCGATTCGAGGTATGAGCGAGGTATGAGTATGTTGAGCAAGGAACTGGAGTTTTCCATCAATCTTGCTTTCCGCGAAGCGCGGGATCGGCGCCATGAATTCATGACCATTGAGCATCTGCTGTTGGCGTTGCTCGATAATCCGGCGGCAGCGGAAGTGCTGCGGGCCTGTGGCGCCCAGATGGACGCGCTTAAACGCGATTTGCAGATTTTCATTCGTGACAACACCCCGATTCTCAAAGCCGACGACCCGCGTGAAACTCAGCCTACCCTGGGGTTTCAGCGGGTGTTACAGCGGGCGGTGCTGCATGTGCAATCTTCCGGCAACCGTGAAGTCACTGGCGCCAATGTGCTGGTCGCACTATTTGGCGAGCAGGAATCCCAGGCCGTTTATTTCCTCAAGCAGCAGGAAATCAGCCGGTTGGATGTGGTGAATTTCATTTCGCACGGCATCTCCAAGATCGGTGAAGAACCACAGGACGCCCCGCAGAATCAGGGCGAGGAGCCTGCCGAAAACCAAAATGCCAAGCCGCTGGATAATTTCGCCAGCAATCTCAATGAACTGGCGCGGCAGGGCCGCATTGATCCGCTGATCGGTCGTCGTGAGGAGATCGAACGCACCATTCAGATTCTCTGTCGGCGGCGCAAGAATAATCCCCTGCTGGTGGGCGAGGCCGGGTCGGCAAGACCGCTATCGCCGAAGGTCTGGCCAAGATGATCGTGGATGGCGAAGTGCCCGATGTGTTGCGCAACGCCACTATTTATGCGCTGGATTTGGGATCGCTGGTGGCTGGCACCAAATATCGCGGCGATTTCGAGAAGCGATTGAAGGCGGTGCTGGCGCAGTTGCGCAAGGAACGCAACGCCATTTTGTTCATTGACGAGATTCACACCATCATTGGCGCGGGCGCGGCCTCTGGCGGAGTGATGGACGCCTCGAACCTGATCAAGCCGATGCTGGCGTCCGGCGAGATGAAGTGCATTGGATCGACCACTTATCAGGAGTATCGCGGCATCTTCGAGAAAGATCGGGCGCTGGCGCGGCGGTTCCAGAAGATTGACGTGGTGGAGCCAACGGTCGAAGAGAGCTATCAGATTCTGCGCGGCCTCAAGACCCGGTTTGAGGAACACCACGACGTGAAATACGCCGACAAGGCGCTGCGGGCGGCAGTGGATTTATCAGCCCGCTACATCAATGATCGTCACCTGCCGGATAAAGCCATTGATGTCATTGACGAAGCTGGAGCCAGTCAACGCTTGTTGCCGGTCGCCAAGCGCAAGAAGGTGATCAACGTCACCGACATTGAGACGATCATTGCCAAAATCGCCCGTATTCCGCCCAAAACCGTATCCTCGTCTGACAAAGATGTGCTGCGTAATCTGGAACGCGATCTGAAGCTGGTGGTGTTCGGTCAGGATGAGGCCATTGGCACTTTGGCGAATGCAATCAAGATGGCCCGCGCCGGTTTGGGCAACGAGCAGAAGCCGATAGGTAATTTCCTGTTCGCCGGGCCGACCGGCGTGGGTAAAACCGAAGTCACCCGACAACTGGCCCGGATCATGGGTATTGAGCTGATCCGCTTCGATATGTCCGAATACATGGAGCGGCATACGGTGTCGCGGTTGATTGGCGCGCGCCGGGCTATGTCGGGTTTGATCAGGGTGGCCTGCTGACCGACGCCATTCTCAAACATCCCCATGCGGTGCTGCTGCTGGACGAGATTGAGAAAGCGCACCCGGACGTGTTCAACCTGCTGTTGCAGGTCATGGATCACGGGACGCTGACCGATAACAACGGGCGCAAGGCTGATTTCCGCAATGTCATTCTGGTGATGACCACCAATGCCGGCGCGGAGCAGATGGATCGGGCGTCTATTGGCTTCACTGTGCAGGATCACAGCAGCGACGGTCTGGATGCGATCAAGCGGATGTTCTCACCCGAATTCCGCAATCGGCTGGACGCCATTGTGCAATTCAAGGCGCTGACTTCGGTCACTATCGCCCAGGTCGTAGATAAGTTCCTGATCGAATTGGAAGCGCAACTGGAGTCGAAGAAGGTCACGCTGGAAGTGGACGCCGAGGGCCGGGAGTGGCTGGCCAAACGCGGTTACGATCCGCGCATGGGCGCACGACCGATGGCGCGCATCATTCAGGAGAGCATCAAGCGTCGTCTGGCCGAGGAATTGCTATTTGGGCGGCTGATGAACGGCGGTCATGTGCTGGTCAGTGTGCGCAACGACGATTTGCAGGTGGAAATCGCCGAGGAAGAGGCAGTGCCTTGAGCGGGAATAAAGCTGGGGTAGTCGGCGACATGCGGCGCAAAAGCCGCTGGCTACCATGCTGGGGAAGATGAAGACGGGTTGCTGAGGGATCAGCGCCCGCGATAGATAATCCGGCCTTTGCTGAGATCGTAGGGCGTCAGTTCTACTTTCACTTTGTCGCCGGTCAGGATGCGGATGTAGTTTTTGCGCATCCGCCCGGAGATGTGGGCAGTAACCACATGTCCGTTTTCCAGTTGTACTCTGAACATGGTGTTAGGCAGCGTGTCAACCACGGTGCCTTCCATTTCGATATGGTCTTCTTTCGACAAGATATTAACTCTTTATCAGGGTTGTGATTTAGGACGCGCAACCATAGCTAAAATCCCGCAGCATGGCAAGCAAAAGCCTGTCATTCTGAAGAGGGATCAGCCCGCTTAGTCAGATAGTTACCACGTTTTACCGGTGTATTAGGCCCTGTTCCGCCGCGCAACTATTCCCCTGCATGACTGAGCCATTTTGCAAACAGCAGGACTCTGTGGGCATCAAACACCAGCGGTGAATCCGAAACGGGATCAGCTAAAAGCCGGACCTGGCGGGAAGCCTGAGACCCTATCGAACCCATTGGGCTTTGAAAAAATCGCGCTCTATCAGTGCATCAACTTCCAGAATTGCACCGTTAAGGTGCAATCCGTCGCTGATCTGGGGATCAATCACCCCTATAGCCATGAGGAATGGCGCTTGCATTTGCCAAGCCCCATCAATCCCGCATAATGCACGACTTAGTTTTCGCCGACAGTGAAGGACAGGATATGGCTATACGGGTTGCGCTCCATCATCACACTACTTATCACTTTGATCGTCTGGTTGGCGTATCGCCGCATGTGATCCGCTTGCGGCCCGCGCCGCACACTCGCACTCCCATTCTCGCCTATTCGCTCAAAATCGAGCCGCCGCAACACTTTATCAACTGGATGCAGGATCCGTTCGGCAACTTCCAGGCCCGCCTGGTGTTCCCGGAGAAAGTCCGGGATTTGACCATTGCCGTTGATCTGGTCGCCGAGATGACGGTCATTAATCCGTTTGATTTCTTCGTGGAGAGCTACGCGGAGAAATTTCCCTTCGACTACGAAGCGACTCTGCGCCAGGAATTAACGCCCTATCTGGAGATGCAGGAAAACGGCCCGCTGCTTAAAGAGTGGCTGACCGAAGTGAAGCGCGATCCACAGACGATTGTGGATTTTCTGGTTGAGATCAACGGGCGCTTGAACCGCGATATTGCTTATGTCATCCGCATGGAGCCGGGGGTGCAATCCTGCGAGGAGACACTGACCAAGCGCAGCGGCTCCTGCCGTGATTCAGCCTGGCTGCTGGTGCAGATTCTGCGGCAGTTGGGATTGGCCGCCCGCTTCGTGTCCGGATATCTGCTGCAACTCACCGCCGATCTCAAATCCTTGGATGGCCCGTCCGGCCCGGAAAATGATTTCACCGATCTGCACGCCTGGGCTGAAGTGTTCGTGCCGGGCGCGGGCTGGCTGGGACTCGATCCCACGTCCGGGCTGTTCGCCGGCGAGGGCCATATTCCGCTGGCCTGCACCCCGACCCCGCCCAGCGCCGCGCCGGTCACCGGTTATACCGAAAAGTGCGAGACGACCTTCGATTTCGCGATGACGATCACCCGCGTGCATGAAGATCCACGGGTCACCAAGCCGTACAGCGAAGAGCAATGGGCGCGGATTGAGCAACTGGGCGCGGCGGTGGACGAAAAGCTGGTGGCGGGCGATGTGCGGCTGACGATGGGCGGCGAGCCGACCTTTGTCTCCATCGACGACATGGACGGCGCGGAATGGACGATTGCGGCCAGCGGCCCCACCAAGCGCAAGCTGGCCGGACGGTTGTTGAAGAAGTTGCGCCACCGCTTTGCGCCTAATGGCTTCCTGCATTACAGCCAGGGCAAATGGTATCCGGGCGAATCGCTGCCACGCTGGGCGCTGTCTTGCTACTGGCGCAACGACGGCTTGCCGCTGTGGCATGATCCGCGCTGGATCGCCGATGACGAGACCCCGCAAGGTTACGGCCCGGAGCAGGCCCACGTTTTCGCCACGGAATTGACCCGGCGTCTGGGCGTCAGCGCCACTCGCCTGATTCCCGGCTACGAGGATGGCTATTACTACCTGTGGAAGGAACGCACCCTGCCGGTCAACGTCGACCCGCTGAAATACAACCTCAAGGATGACGAAGAACGGCGGCGGCTGGCGATCCTGCTGGAACGCGGCCTGAATGAGGTCACCGGTTATGCGTTGCCGTTGCGCTGGAATCACGCGGCCAAAACTGGCGGCTGGCTGAGCGGGCCGTGGCTGCTGCGCCGCGAGCATTTGTACCTGATTCCCGGCGATTCGCCGATGGGCTACCGGCTGCCGCTGGCGGCGCTGCCGCTGGTGGGAGAAACCGACAAGGAAATCCCGCATCCGCAATCGCTGTTCGAGTTCCGCGCCGCGCTGGGCGATGCGCACGGCGAAGTCATGCGGCGCTACAGCGCGTTGATCCAGGCCGATCCGGCATTGCCCGATGGCCTTCAGGAACAGCCTACGGCGGATCACAGTTCGGTGATTCATACCGCGCTGTGCATTGAGCCACGCGAAGGTCATCTCTATGTATTCATGCCCGCCGCTGGAAACGGCTGGAACATTATCTGGACCTGCTGGCCTGCGTGGAGCAGACCGCCAGCT
>JAAUTD010000063.1 GCA_012031845.1 Synechococcaceae cyanobacterium SM1_2_3 | reverse complement strand
GGAGAGGGCAGACGCATTCAACGACCTGCCCCTGCTTGGACAGAAGGAACTGAACGTCTGGCGGGCTATCGGCCAACGCTGGCCTCCACCGTTACCAAATCAGGATGCAGGCGACGGGCAAGGGTCGTCACCGCCGTTGCGGTGCGCGGGCCGAAGCCGAGCAGCAACAATCCGTCCATGCGGATGATGCGCTGTTGCCGCCAGGCCGGAGTCAGGGTCAAGCCGGGAATCCGGCTCAGTCCGGTTTCGCCGCCCAGCGCCTCCAAAGCGTGATCGGGCAGCAGCAACACGTCCGGGGCTGCTGCGGTCAAGGCTTCGGCGCTCAGAGGTTTGTAGCCTTCAAACTCGCTCAACGCATTGCGCCCGCCCGCCCACTGAATCATCGCGTCCGCCGCCGTGCCATAGCCCGAAGCCAGGGGCGCGCCGCGTCCCGCGCTCATCAAAAACAGGACGCGAGGCCGATTTTGGACGAGGTTCGTCAGCCGCAACGTGTTATCCAGCTCGGCGCGAATGGTTACCGCCAGCCGCTCGCCGTCGGCGGACTGATCCAACGCCTCGGCCACGCTGCGCACTTTCTGGACGATGCCGTCGGCGGACCATTCGTTGGGAACGATGCGGATCGCCACGCCTGCCGTTCTGATCTGTTCCAGCACCGCGGGCGGCCCTGCCCCGTCGGTGGCCAGCACCAGATCGGGCGTCAGCGACAAAATACCCTCGGCGGACAAGGCGCGCTGATAGCCAACCTGCGGCAGTCGCCGCGCTTCCGGCGGGTAGAAACTGGTGGTGTCCACACCGGCCAGCCGACTTTCACTGCCCAGGGCATAAACGATTTCGGTGATTGCGCCCGCAACCGAGACAATACGCTGAGCCTCGGCGAACGCTGACCGGCTGACAAGCAGCGTCCCCAGCAACACGAAGATTATGGTGGTCGCGCATCGCGGCAAGCGCCAACCCGCCTCGCTTGGCGAGCGTAGCGTTGGGCAATGGTCTGGTTCTGGATCAACCGTGGTTGTCGGCAGCGCCGGTTGCTTGTCGGCAGCGAAGATTTTTACAAAACATGGCGCAAAATGGGGGCGGATTGGCATGGTTCAGCCCGTTCCTTTTCGTCAATGCCCGATGGTTACGGGCGCAAAAACTAACAAGCGCGAAAACGGAACTGGCTAACGCAGGGGCCTGGCGGTCTGCTTTCGTCGTATTTGAAAAATAGTAACAGATGAGAATTAAACTCATCAATAGCAATTGTTCAGCCGCATGATCCAAGTCCATGTCAGCATCATGCACAAACGAGGAGAAAGACGATGCGCACACATGCCGTTTTTCTTGTGAATCGCCCCGGGTTTTGAGGAGACTCCAACCCTTGAGAGAATGGAGCCATGAAGAAGACGGTCAGCTTTGGATTCGGCCTCGGCCAGCAATTGCGCCCGCTTGACCGGCGCCTTCGGTAAGGCTTCGTCGCCGAGGTGGTTCTCGGCCAAACTCCGACCCTTGGTTGAGTAAGCTCAATTTGCTTCAAGTCATTGATGAAGGCAACTCCGGCTCAGGCGAACAGGCATGGATTTCCACCGTCATGTGGGAAAAATCATGGAGCGCCTGAAGCTTTTTCTTATAAGACCCAGGAGCCTGCGGCTCGTGTGACACGATAGAAACGACGAGCGCCAAGTGACCGGGACCAACCCGCCATAAGTGGAGATCGGAAACCCGGTCGTCGTTCTGTTCGAGCGCACGCCGAATCCGCTGGACCAACGTCTGATCCGGCACGTTATCGAGCAGAACCGCGCCTGATCCCTTTAACAAGTCCCACGACCACCGTGCGATGACCAGGCTGCCCACGATGCCCATAAGCGGGTCCATCCAGATCCAGCCGTAGAACCGCCCGGCGAGCAGCGCGACGATTGCAAGCACCGAGGTCAGCGCGTCCGCGAGGACATGGGCGTAAGCGGCGTGCAGGTTGTGATCGTGGTGCTGGTGGGGGGGCTTGTGGCCTGGATCGCGCCCGTGCGAGTGGGCGTAACTCCCCGCGCCGCCATCGTAGCGATGATTGCGATCACCCGTGATAATCACCCTCGTGCAGCAGCCAGGCGCTCGCCAGATTGACGATCAGCCCGAGTGCAGCGACGGTGATCGCTTCATCAAAGCGGATCGGCACGGGTGCGGTAAGCCGCAGGATCGACTCGAAGCCGATGAGGAGGGAGATGATGGCGAGAATGATTGCGCTTGAATAGGCAGCCAATTCTCCAAGTTTGCCCGTGCCAAAGGTAAACCGTGCGTCCCGCACATGGCGCCGGGCATAGAGATAGGCGAGAGCCGCAATGGCAAGCGCGCCGGCATGAGTAGCCATGTGGAAGCCATCGGCGAGCAGCGCCATCGAGCCGAATAGTGCGCCAGCGACGATCTCGCCGCTCATCATCGCCGCCGTCAGGCCGATGACGATCCAGATGCGACGCTCGTTGCGCACATGATTCGCGCCGAGAAAGACGTGTTCGTGACTCCAGGATTCGATGGATTCTGCATGCATGCGCGTCTCTCGCTTACCGGTGTTTCGTGAACTTGTGGAGTTTGTCCTCAAACGCTTCCAGGCGCTTGGTCTTGAGGCTGACGCCCGCCATTGAATTCAACAGTACGCCAAGGGTCATGCCGTTGTGCAGCAGCGCCGCCCACACCGGCGACAACCAGCCAAACGCCGCGCCCGTAATGACGGCGGTGTTGACGCCGGTGGAGATGTGGAAATGGTTGCGAATCAGGCGCAGTGTGCCGACGCTCAGGATTCTGGCGGCGACCAGGGTCTGCAAATGATCATCAAGCAGCACGATGTCGGCGGTGGCGCGGGCTAAATCCGCGCCTCTGGGCATCGCGATTCCGACATCAGCGGCGATCAGCGCCGGGGCGTCGTTCACGCCATCGCCGATAAACGCCACTTTCGCGCCGTGCGCCCGCAGTTGCTCCACCACCGCGGCCTTGCCTTCTGGCGGACATTCGGCGTAAACCGCGTCCATACCCAATTCCCGCGCCAAGGCTTCGGCCTTGTCCTGGCGGTCGCCGGTCAGCAGCACCAGTCGCCGCACGCCGGATTGACGCAGTTGCGCCAACACCGTTTTCGCTTCCGGGCGCAGACTGTCGCGCAAGCCGATCAGCCCCAGCGGGCGTTGTTCCAAAGCAACGTAAAGCAGGGTTTTTCCAGCCTGTTCCAGCGCCGCGATCTGCGCTTCGTGGGCGGCGAACGAGATATTTTGATGTGTTTCCAGAAAGTGTCGGCTGCCGATCACCACGCAGCCCCCCTCCGCGTGAGTGGTGAGGCCGTGCGCCACCAGATAATCCACGTCTTCGTGTTCGATATGCCCCAGATGTTGCTCACGGGCCTGCTTGACCACGGCATCGGCGACCGGGTGGGTCGCGTGTTCCTCGATAGACGCGACCAGCGCCAGCAGGTGCGCTTCTTCCCAACCCGCATCCAGACTATGCACGTCCGTCACGTCCAGCAGGCCGCTGGTCAAGGTGCCGGTTTTGTCGAACACGAAGGTGTCGGCCTGGGCCAGACTGTCAATCGCTGAGCTGCTGCGGAACAGAATGCCGTGCTTGGCGCCCTGGTACATGGCGGACTTGATCGCGACCGGGGTGCCGAGTTTCAGGGCGCAGGCGTAGTCCACCAGAAACACCGAAGCCAGACGGTCAAGATCGCGGGTGACGGCATAGACCAGCGCGCCAGTACTCAGGGTCAGATAGACGCGCTGATCAGCCAGTTTTTCCGCCATAGTCTGCGTCTGCGATTGCTGCTGCAAGGCGTTTTCGATGAACCGGGCGATCCGCGCCGTGGTGGTTTCCGCGCCGACGCGGGTAGCGCGGATGCGCAGCCGCCCGCCTTCCAGCACCGTGCCGGACAGCACTTTGTCGCCCGCTTCCTTGCGCACCGCCAGGTTCTCGCCGGTCACCGACGCCTGATTGACTGCGGCGTTACCGCCGATCACCTTGCCGTCAATCGGGATCATGTCGCCCGGCCCGACTTCGATCTGATCGCCGACCTGTAATGCGCTGCACGGAATTTGCGCCAGTGCGCCGTCGCGCTCGACCCAGGCTTGCGTCGGCATGGGCTTGAGCAGATGACGCAGCAAATCGTCGGCGTGGCGGGCGGTGCGCTGTTCCAGATACGCGCCCAGCGCCAGCAAGCCTTGCGTCGCAACCGCAGTAAAGTATTTGCCTCTGGCCGCCGCCAGGCTAACCGCCAGACTGTCCAGCACCTCGATTTTCAAGCCCTTCTGGCTCAGGGTCTGCACCCCTTCCCACACCGTCGGCGCAATCAGGGCATAGGTCAGTCCACGTTGCAGCGGCGGCGTCAGCAGCGGCAGCGCCGCCAGACCCAACAGCGCGCTGAACACGCGCAGCAGATCGGGATCAGGGCTGCTGGCGAGAGCAGTGGATTCCGCCAGCAGTTCCGGCGGTGGCCGCTGCAACCAGGTCAGAATCGCCTGACGATGATGAATCTGCCCGTCGTATTCAATCGCGACGCTGCCGGCGTGAGGGTTGAAACGCACGCCGCGCACGCCGCCAAGGCTCAGCAACGCTGCTTCCAGCGACAGGCGATCCAGCCGCCGGTCGGTCAGCCAGGCGTCCGACAGGCGCAAGCGTTCGGGAAGTTCGTGCGCCAACTGGACGGTGGGAAGGGATTCTTGGATAAGCATGGATTGGAGGAGTCCGAGCCAGAAAAAAGCCGACGCCAGAGCCGTCGTCCTGGCGTCGGAGTGGCTTGCTTCTCGGCGTTTAGCGTTTCGCCGGTTTAGCCATTGCCTGATTGGGATGGCTGCTCTTCGGTTTTGATCTCGGCCTCGGCATCCTTGAAGCGTTCCTTGATTTCTTCCATGCCGCTCTGAAACAGGCTCCACAGCTTGACCAGCGACTTGATGCCGTTTTTCTGCACCGAATCGTTGGTCAGCAGAAAGGTCAGCGCCGCGCCTGTGATCGCGCCCTTGACGAACCGTTCATCGCGGAAATTGAAAAAGCTGGCCAGGCCACTGTCGTGATGATGGGGCGCATAAGCCGGTTGGGCATAGTAACCGGGGTGCGGGCCATAGCCGGATGGATAGCGCTGCGCCGACGGCGGGCCATAGTAGGCGGGATGACCGCCCTGATGGCGATCCTGATGCGCCCAGGGCGGGCTATTGCCCGGCGCGGGCGGATGACCGTAGCCGCCCTGATATTGATCCTGATAACCGCCGCCGTGCTGGCAACCCTGCTGCGCCCACGGCGGCGGGCCATTGCCTGGCGCGGGCGAGTGACCATAACCCTGATATTGACCTTGGCCCTGATGGCCGCCTTGGCATTGCGCGCCCGCTTGTGGCGAAGCCGCCGGACCCTGCGGGGCGGTTTGCTGCTGTGGGGGCATCTGATTGTTTTGGGTTTCGTTCATGTGGATTCTCCCTGTTTGGATGGATTCAACAGATACATCAGTGCGGTACTGGCGGCGAACATGGCGGCAAATCGGGTCAGGGTCTTGTGGCAGCCCAGGCTTTGCCCGATCAGGGTCGCGGCGGCGGTGGTGATTCCGGTCACAGCGCCCGCGTGCAACACTTCGTTCAGCGCCAGAGGGCTATCCGAATCGCGGCGCTTCAGTTGCGCGGCAGTCGCCGCCGCGCGCCGACAGTTCGCGCCCATTGCCGCGCTTTCCAGCACGGCGACGGTCGCCGGTGAAAACGGGGCGGGATGGCCGGATGAATAAAGGGCGGGATGATAACGATCACTCACGAATAAACTCCTTTTGAGCGGAGTGGAGAGAAAGCGGATCACGGTCAGCGATCAGGCCGATCTCCGCCAGTAACCCAGGCAACGCAGGGCTTGGGCTGCGCAACAGGCGCTCCCACCACTGCGGCGGAATGCGCCCGGCGTCGTATTCGATCACCAGGGAAGCGGCGACCTTGTTCAAATGCAGCCCGGTAATACCCGGCCACTGCGCCAGCCCGCTTTCCGGCGTCGCCTCCGGCCATTGCGCCAGCCAGCCTAATACACTTGGGTGGAGCCGCACCCGCAAACGCCCGCGAACGTGGTGAATGATGTGCAAATGCGGCAGCAGGCTGGCTAACTGCGTCCAATCGGCAGCGCTCGAAGGGGTATCGAAAACCACCGGTTTCAACGAAACCCTCGCGCCAGCGACATCACCGAGGTTTCCACGCTTTTGCGCAGCAGCGTCCCAAACAGGCGCTGCCGAACAGAGCGCCCGCTTGCTTAACCAGATTGCCTCTGGCGGAAGCAGTCGCCGGGCTGGCGGAGATGGCGCTGTCCAGACAACCGGCTTTGTAGATCTGATACAGAATATCGTCGGCGCTTAACCGGGCAGGGTCGTAATGCACGAGCACACTGCCAATTCTGTGGCTGTGGCTATAGCTGTTGACGCCGGGCAGCGCCCCGAGCAGCCGGTCCAGCTTGGCCTGACACTCGACGCAACGCAGGCGTGCGGCCTTGATCCGCAGGCGACCGGGAACGTGATGGACGTAATAGCTCATGGCAATGACCTCTCAAGCGGGATCGGATGGAACGGTGGAGCCGTCAGGGCGCACCGCTGGATGATCACGGTTTGGGCCTTGACGTGAGCCAAGGCGCAGGACGATCCCGAACCGCAACCGCTACACCCGCTGCTGGCAAGGGGATCCGCAGGATGCTTGCCGCTGGCGCAGAATCGCCGGAACGCCAGCGATAAGGAATCCCGCGCCAGCCAAAGCCCCGCGCCAGCGACGATCAACAAGGCCAAACCGTCCTGCCACATGTCAGCCGCCTCCCAGCGCCAGCGCCGCCCGATAGGTGATGAATGCGGCGACATAGGCCAGCACCATCAAATAAGTGAACATAAACGCCGCCCAGCGCCAGGAATTGGTCTCGCGGCGGGCGACGGCCAGCGTCGCCAGACATTGCGGCGCGAACACATACCACGCCAGTAGTGATAACGCCGTCGCCAGTGACCAGCTTTGCGCCAGGGTCACGCTCAACGCCTCGACCACCGCATCTTCTTCGCCGCTCAGGGCGTACACCGTACCCAGCGCCGCTACCGCCACCTCTCGCGCCGCCAGACCGGGCACCAGGGCAATGGCGATCTGCCAGTTGAAGCCAATCGGAGTCAGCAGCGGTTCGATTGCCCGGCCAATGATCCCGGCATAGCTGTAGTAGATCGCGGGTTCGGTCGCCCCGTCCGGCGCGCCGGGAAAGCTGGACAGAAACCACAGGATTACGATGATGCTCATGATCAGCGTACCCGCCCGCCGTAGAAAAGCTCTGGCCCGATCCAGCAGCCCCAACAGCAAATTGGCTGGACTGGGCAGCTTGTAACTCGGCAATTCCATCAGCAGCGGTTGCTGACTGCCGCGCATGATGGTCAACCGCAACAGGCCCGCCACCAGCAGTGCGCCGATAATGCCGGTCGCATACAGGCCGAACATCACCAAACCCTGCAAGCCGATGTAATCCCAAATCAGAATGTTGGGGATAAACGCCGCCACCAGCAGGGTGTACACCGGCAACCGCGCCGAACAGGTCATCAACGGCGCGATCAGGATGGTGATCATTCGATCCAGCGGATGGGCAATGGTGCGGGCGGCCATGATGCCGGGAATGGCGCAGGCGAAACTGGACAGCAGCGGCAGAAAAGCCCGGCCATTCAAACCGACCCCGCTCATCAGCCGATCCATCAGAAATGCGGCGCGGGCCATGTAGCCGAAATCTTCCAGCACCAGGATGAAGAAGAACAGAATCAGAATTTGCGGCAGGAAAATCACCACGCCGCCCACGCCGGCGATGATGCCGTCAATCAGCAGGCTTTTTAGCAGACTTTCTTCCATCTGCTCGGAAAGGGTCTGTTGCAGCGCCACCGTCGCGCCGTCAATCCAGTCCATCGGCCACGCCGCCCAACTGAACACCGCCTGGAACATCAGGAACAGGATAGCGAGCAGAATCACCGGGCCGGCAATGGGATGCAGCAATACGCTATCCAGACGGCGAGTGAATCGCTCCGGTGCGCCTTCGCGCACCATCGCCTCCCGCAGCAACCGCTCGACTTCCTGGTGATAAGCGCGAATATCGTCCGGCGAAGGTTCGGTCCACGCCTCGACCGCTGCCGTAGGCGCTTTGCGCCCAGCGGCTTGGCCGAGCAGCGTATCCAGTTGACCGAGCAGGTCTTTCACCCCGTTTTTGCGCAACGCCACCGTGGTGACTACGGGAATCCCCAATTGCCGCGACAGGATTTCGGCGTCAATCAGATAGCCGCGTTTCTGGGCAATATCCATCATGTTCAGCGCCAGAATCAGCGGGCGGCCCAGTTGCCGCAGCTCCAGCAGCAGCCGCAAATGTTGCCCAAGGTTGGTGGCGTCGGTGACGCACACAATGGCGTCCGGGAGCGCTTCCTGCGCCTGCCGCCCCAGCACCACGTCGCGGGTTACGGCTTCGTCGGGACTGCGGGCGCGCAGGCTGTAGCTGCCCGGCAGATCAATGACCTCGACCGCCCGGCCTACCGGCGTTTTCAGAAAACCGCTCTTGCGCTCGACCGTGACGCCGGGATAGTTGGCGGTTTTCTGCCGACTGCCAGTCAGGGTGTTGAACAGGTCGTTTTGCCGCAGTTAGGAAAGCCGACCAGCGCGATCCGTGCCAGTTGGTCGCTGTCTTCAGCGAGCGTTGCAGCGGTCATGACACCGGACTCCGGGGTTGAGAGACAGAGGATGCGCCGCTGGACGAATCCAGTAGCGAGCCGACCAGCACGGCGCTGGCTTCCCGGCGGCGCAAGGCGACGGTCATGCTTTGATTGATCCGCACCGCCAGCGGATTGCGACCGGGAAAGCCCTGATGCAGCACTTCGACACAGGCTCCTTCCACAAAGCCCATTTCCAGCAAACCGCGCTCGATGTCACTGCCGCTGAGATGATGATCCGGATCGCGCACCGCCAGAATGCGGCCAATATCGCCACAGCGCAGCAGGCTGAGCGGTTGTGCGCCTTCCAGTCCAAGGACGACGCTTAATTCAAAGGCGCGACGTTCCCGCTCGGTTTCGCCTCGGCGCGACCGGCAGGCGAGATCGGGCATCACATGAGAGGACATGGAGCGCTTGCCGTGTTGATGTCGGTGTTCATGGTGGTTGTTCACAGGATTGTCCTCGCGAGATCAGGATCAGGACTCAGGCCGGGTTTACCCGGGTCTGGGCCGGCGCTCTGAGCATCTTTTCCACCTCATCGCGATGGGTGACTTCTTCGGCGATCTGGGTGCGGGCGTACTCTTCCAGCCGCACATCCTTGTCCTGCACCAAATCCAGCAGCTCGTAATACGCCTTGAGCGCTTCTTCTTCGTGCGCCAGCGACTCGCGCAGGATGTCGCCGATATCGTGCTGGTGAGTTTCCAGCAGCGGCCCGATGCCGAGCGATGGATGCCCGTTCAGGCTGGTGATCAATTCCCCGGCCAGCCGGGCGTGCAGCAGGCTTTCATCCGCCTGGGCGTTGAGCCAGCCGACTATCGGGATGCGGTTGTAGCCAAACACCATCAGCGCGTAGTGGGTGTAGCGCACTACTCCGGCCAGTTCCAGTTCCAGAATACGGTTGAGGACATCAATGACGGCGGATTTTTCGGAATCTTGCAGCATGTTCGGAATCTCGGTTGTGTTATGGAAAATTAATTGGATATGAACGGGTTGGCGGGCGCGGCAGTGGGCTGGCTACCGCTGCGGCCTGAATCCTTATTTACGGTGGATCATAGTTGAAATGAGAATGCTTATCAACCAATCCAATTTTGCCTGACTATTTTACAAAAGCAACTTGACTATCAAATAGGAATAATTATCATCAAAGCCAGAACCAGTTGCGAATGGAATTTTTTATGTGTGATCTGCACTCGTCTGTTTTGAATATCGTGCAAGACCTTCAGGACGCTTCCCAAAACCACTTGGCCGCGCCACGCAAACCGCTCTGTGTGGCGGGTAGCCTGAAGGACAATCCACGTCTCGCGCCGAGGTTTTTACCGCTGCTTGCCCAGACGACGCCGCAGAAACCGGCTGCCACGGTCCGCAAGAAGTTTTGGGAACTCGATCATTTTTATCATTGCAGCGTCATTGGCACCTGCCTGACCCTGGCGGAATTGCGACAAATCCAGCGCCGATTGGGGGGCCTTGTCCAGGGCGCGGACTCCGACTATGACCTGCATCGCGCCTTCGTCAGCGCCGCACGGGAAGCAACGCCCGCCAGCCGCCTGATCCACAAGCATCTGGAACGCAAATACAAGCCCGCCATTCAGCAACTTGGCAAAGCCCAGTCAGCCGAAGAATTCGCTGCGTTCTGGGACGCAGCCCTGGCTACGGGCGAGGTTGCCGGAGCCTATTGGGCCTTGATCACCCAACCCGGCGCGCCGATGAGCCTGCTGGACCGGATATACGGCGAAATTCACATGCTGTCGCATCTGTCCGGGGCCTCGATCCGGGTGGACATGCAGGAATTGAATCGGCTCAAGCGGCGCTGCCCGGAACTGGAACGGCAACTGGCCGAAGCCCAGATCATCATGCGGCGACGACTGGCCGAGCAGCAGGAGATCATCGGCGCACTGAACACCCGTCTGGCGCTAACCGTAGAAACCGAGCGCAAACTCCAGGCCGCTGAGGCCCGATTGACGATGCTTGAAGAGCAGACCCAGGCGACGCAACTGAGCGCCGAAGTCGAAAGTTTAACTTCGCAACTGAGCGCCGAGCGCGACCGGCGCTGACCGCGCCAACGCCGCCGCTGCGGCTACCCCAGCAACAAGCAACCCGCGCCATTGCCCATAACCAATGGCTGGCGCAGCAAATGAACGAGTCCCAGCAGGAGCGGGATTTGCTGGAAGCGACCTTGGCGCGGCTGCTGCATTTGCCTTGCGCCGATTTGGAAGTTGCCGACAACGGTTCTGCCGATACTGACGCCAGTCTCGATCTGGTGGGGCGTTGCGTGCTGTATGTCGGCGGCCGCCCCAACCAGTGCGCTCACTTTCGCACGCTGGTGGAGCGGTGCAACGGGCGCTTTATCCATCACGACGGCGGTCGCGAAGACGCCCGATCCCAACTCTGGGATGTGATGCAGCAGGCCGACGCGGTGTTATGCCCGCTGGATTGCGTCAGCCATGACGCGATGCAACGAGTCAAGCGCTTCTGCGAGCGCAACACCAAACCGCTGGTTTGGCTGCCTCGCGCCAGTCTGGCGGCCTTCAACCGGGGACTGAATCGGGTGGCTCTTGGAGCATCGCCGTCATGAACGATTCGGCTGTCGTCACCAGCGTGGACGAACCTCGCATTCGTCTGGAGATCAGCGATGGAAAGCTGGGTCAACTGCTGAGCTGCGGCGCCTTGTGCGTCGCCGACTTTCGCTGTCTTGACCCGGTTTCCAAAACCTGCGTCTGGCGGCTATGCCTTGGAGCCTGCGCCCAACAGAGCTTGATTAGGTATGGCGCGATCCGTTCGCCGGAATCAAGCGTGGAGTCGCGGTTATGAGTCCACCGATCTATTCGCCGCAACCCGTTCGGCCTGCCCCGCCCGCCAGCGAATCACGGAAACGGTTGCGCAGCAGCGATCTGTTCGGCGACGCCCAGGAAATTCTGATCGAACACGCGGACGCAGAATACCGGCTGCGGATCACCCGTCAGGGCAAATTGATCCTGACCAAATAACTCACTCACACGGCGTTCCTGAATGGACGCCGCGCCAGCCACCTGATGCCTCTCCGGGCAACGGCAGCCAGCCTGCTCAAGCAACCGTGCTACGGAGACATTGATCTATGTCGTGGAACATTTTTTCAGGCCGGACCGCTGCCATTGCCGCACTGGTTCCTTGCAGCCTCTCTTTGCTGTTCGTTGGCTTTCCCGCTCAGGCTGAACAAGGCCAGGACAGCTTCGGTTACAGCACGCTGGAAGGCGTCACCGCCACCGCCACCAAAACCGCCCGCGATCCGTTCGATGTGGCGGAATCGGTCAGCATCATTGACCGAGACCGCATCGAAACCACACAAGCCGCCAATCTGGCGGATCTGCTGGCGAACTTGCCTAATGTGGACGTTGCGGGCGGTTCCCGATCCATCGGTCAGCGAGTGGTGATTCGCGGGCTGTCGGATGACCGCATCCTGTTTGTGATTGACGGGGCGCGGCAGAATTATGACCGCGCTCACGACAGCCGCATCTTTCTCGATCCCGATCTGTTCAAGCAGGTGGAGGTGCTGCGCGGCCCGGCTTCGGCGCTGTGGGGCAGCGGCGCATTGGGCGGAGTGGTGTCGTTCACCACCAAGGACGCCGCCGATTTTCTGGAACCGGGTCAGACCTTCGGCGCACGGATCAAGGCGGGTCATCGGGGCGTCAACGCCGAGCAGCACACCAGCGCCGCGCTGTTTGGCCGAACCGGTGAAAATTTCGACTATCTGGTGAATCTGTCCTACCGCAACGCCGACGACACCGAACTCGGCGACGGTTCGACCCTGGAGCATTCGGCGTTCGATTCGCTGGCCGGTCTGGCCAAATTGACCTGGAAACCCGCGCCGTTTCACAGTCTCACCGGTTCCCTGCAAACCTTCGATTACGACGGTGAAGTGCCGTCCAACGCCCAAACCGCCAGTTCCGATGCCGAGCTGGTGGAACGCGCCATTGAACAGCGCAATTTCACCCTGCGCTACCGCTACGACAATCCCGACGACGCTCATTTGCGGCCCACGGTGGTGCTGTACCACAACCTCACCGGCATTGACGAAAAGCGGCTGACCGATGGCCGCCGTGATCAGACCGACTTCACCACCACCGGTCTGGACGCTCGCAACAGCAGCAGCTTTGGGCAAGGCGGCGGTTTCCGGCAAACCCTGACCTATGGTTTTGATTATTACCGTGATGAGGCCAGCGCGACCCGCGATGGCAAGCCGCGTGATTCGTATCCCGACGCGGAAGCGACCGTGTTCGGCTTCTACGCGCAGGACGAAATTTCCGTTGGCGAGCGCTGGACGATCACGCCGGGCTTGCGCTGGGATCGCTATCGCAGCGAATCGGCGGACAGCGCCATTGACGATCAGGAAGCGAGCGAGCTTTCCAAAAACTGGGCGTGGGTTTCAAGGTCACTTCCTGGTTTTCCCTGCACGCCGCTTATACCGAAGCCTTCCGCGCTCCCGATCTGACTGAATTGTTCGTGTCCGGCACTCATTTCACCTGCGGCCCTGGTTGCGCCAACCTGTTCGTGCCCAATCCCAATCTGAAGCCGGAGAAAGCCCATAACAAGGAAATCAGCGCTCGCTTCCGGCGCGATGATCTGTTCATGCCGGGCGATCAGGGCCGGTTTCGCGCCACCTATTTCCGCAACGATGTGGATGATTTCATTGACAGCATCGTGATTTTTTTCGCCCCAGCCGATGCCCGGCAATCCGGGACCAGGCGGCACCACCACCAACCAGAATGTGCGCGATGCCGAACTGGACGGCTTTGAACTGGAACTGGCCTATGACGCGCCGGGTGGGTACGCAGGGCTGGCTTATTCCCAGACTCGGGGCGACAACGCCGACACCGGCGAGCCGCTTTCCGACATTCCGGCAGATAGCTGGTTACTGCGTGCCGGGCTGCGCTTCCCGGCGCAACAACTGACCGTGGGCTGGCGCACCCAGATCGTCGCTGACCAAAACCGGATTCCCGAAGGCGGCGAACCGACTGACGGTTACACAGTGCATGACCTCAGCCTGAACTGGATTCCGCGCCAAGGTTCGCTCAAGGGACTGCGATTTGACGCGGGCATCGACAACGTTACCGATGTGGATTACCGGCAACACCTGTCGGTGCTGAAAGCGCCGGGGCGCAACATCAAGGCAGCGCTCTCCTATCAGTTCTAAACCCTGGAACCGACCCGTCCATGAACGCACCCGTAACGATTATTCCCGCATCGTTGAGCAGTGAACTAAGTCCTGCTGGCCTTGAAGTGGAGCTGGGGCAGTTGATCCGCCAATGCCTGCAACTGCGGACGCCCGCGCTGGCTTTGGTAATTGCTCAGCAGATTGATGTGCTGTGCGCCCATCCCGACTATCGGGCCGCCTGGGAACAACGCTGCGCCTATCGGCGGATGGCCTGGTATTGGCGTCGGCTGGCGTGGGTGACCGCCGATGCCACATTAGCGCCGCTGGACTGTTGCAACATCCATTGGCCGAGCGTCGGCTGATGACCGTCGCCGCGATCTCCCGGATCAGGCCGCCGCGCTGGCCGCATCCCGATAGCGTTAGCCCAACGCTGCATCGAGTGGCAAAGCGATCCTTTCCGCCAAAACGGTCTGCTGTGGCGGAGCCTCAATCCCGGCTCACCCGTCTGACGGTGGCGCTGTTGGTTTCGCTGTTGGCGCATGCCGCGCTGATGTTCCGGTTGGGGGAACCGTTGCCATTGCCGGTATCGAAGCCGGAAATTCC
>JAAUTD010000062.1 GCA_012031845.1 Synechococcaceae cyanobacterium SM1_2_3 | reverse complement strand
GAGCGCGGAAGTGACCCGTTTGCGGATGACAACTCACCCGGTCGAATTCGATATGTATTACAGCCTCTAAAATTCACGCTGCGCCTGTTTTTGTAGCAACGCCCCCGCTTGGGGGCGTTTTTATTGGTGGCTTCGCACTAATAAAGTGCAAAAATCAGCAATACTGATCCACTTTGAGTAGCGACCGCGCAAACAATCGTGCTAAACCGACATCATCGAAACGGTAGGGGCGTCAAGAATGGGCTTTGATTAGCTGGTTTGCTTTTTGCATCAGCGTCACTGAATGACTGGAAAACGAGGCGAACGTGTCCAAAGACTATTACCGCCGAGTTGTGGAAGGTTTGAGTATTGCGGTGCTGGTGCTGGATCGACAGTTACGGCTGCTGTTCATGAATCCATCAGCGGAGACCCTGTTTGAGCTGAGTTTCCGCAAGGCGCATCAACTGGCGCTGCCAGATTTGTTCGTTGGCGCTGAATCCTTCATTGCCGGATTGCGGCACTGTCTGGACAGCGGCCAGCCTTATATTGAACGCGAACTGCAATTGAGCTTTACCCCGGAACGGACGGTGACGGTGGATTGCACCGCCACGCCATTGCAGGAGCGCGATCCGTGTACGGCGCTGTTGCTGGAATTGCGCCAGGTGGATTGGCGGCTGCGGATCAGCCGGGAGGAGAACATCATCGCCCAGCATCACACCACCCGCGCCCTGGTGCGCAATCTGGCCCACGAAATCAAGAATCCGCTCGGCGGTCTGCGCGGCGCGGCGCAACTGCTGGAGCGGGAATTGCCCGACCCGGCTCTGCGCGAATACACCCGCATCATCATTGGCGAGGCTGATCGGTTGCGCAATCTGGTGGATCGAATGCTGGGACCCAATCAGTTGCCGATTCACAGCGATGTCAGCATCCACGAAATCATGGAGCGGGTGCGCAGCCTGGTCGAGGCCGAAGCGCCGTCCGGGGTGCGGATTGAACGGGATTACGATCCCAGCATTCCGCCGTTGTGGGGCGATGCCGACCGCTTGATTCAGGCGATGCTGAATGTCGTGCGTAATGCAGTACAGGCGGTGGGGCGGCGTGGGGTCATCACCTTGCGCAGCCGGGTGCAGCGGCAATACACCATCGGCGCCAAGCGCCATAAGCTGGTGGCGCGCCTGGATGTTGTGGATGACGGGCCGGGCATTCCGCCGGGTCAGCAGGAACAGATTTTTTACCCGATGATCAGTGGGCGACCCGATGGCACGGGCCTGGGTTTGTCTATCGCCCAAAGCATTATCAATCAGCACGGCGGCCTGATTGAGTGCGCCAGCCGCCCTGGCGAAACTGTTTTTACCCTGCTGCTGCCCTTGGGAAAACCGGGATGAACCGCAAAGAACAGATCTGGGTCATTGACGACGACCACGCCATTCGCTGGGTGCTGGAAAAGGCGTTGCAACGCGATGAAATGGCGGTTAAGACGTTTGACAGCGCAGTGGGCGTCATCGAGGCGTTGCGTCAGGGTCGCCCGGATGCGGTCGTGGCGGATATTCGGATGCCAGGGATGAGCGGGCTGGAGCTGCTGGCGCGGTTGCGGGAGCGAGCGCCGGATTTGCCGGTCATCATCATGACCGCGCATTCCGATCTGGACAGCGCGGTGTCGGCCTATCAGGGCGGCGCGTTTGAATATCTGCCCAAACCGTTTGACGTGGATGAGGCGGTGGCGCTGGTGCGCCGCGCTTGCCAGATGCACCGCCAGCAGATTGAACCGCAGCCGCAGATTGAACGGTTGCCGGATATTGTGGGCGAAGGTCCGGCGATGCAGGAGGTCTTTCGCGCCATTGGTCGGCTGTCGCATTCCAACATCACCGTGCTGATCACCGGCGAATCCGGCACCGGCAAGGAACTGGTGGCCCGCGCCCTGCATCGCCACAGCCCCCGCGCCGACAAGCCGTTCATCGCCATCAATACCGCCGCTATTCCCCGCGATCTGCTGGAATCGGAACTGTTCGGCCACGAACGCGGCGCCTTCACCGGCGCCCAGAGCGCGCGCCAGGGACGGTTCGAGCAGGCCAATACCGGCACCCTGTTTCTGGACGAGATCGGCGACATGCCCGCCGAATTGCAGACCCGCCTGTTGCGAGTGCTGGCCGAGGGCGAGTTTTATCGGGTGGGCGGCCATATGCCGACCCGGGTGGATGTGCGGGTGATCGCCGCCACGCATCAGAATCTGGAACAGCGGGTGCGCGACGGCCTGTTCCGCGAAGACCTGTATCACCGCCTGAACGTGATCCGTATTCAATTACCGTCGCTGAGTCGGCGGCGCGAGGATATTCCGCTGCTGACCCGGCGTTTTCTGAGCCAGGCCGGGCGCGAACTGGGGGTCGAGCCAAAAATCCTGCGCCCGGAAACCGAAACCTATCTGAGTCGGCTGGATTGGCCGGGCAATGTGCGCCAGTTGGAAAATCTGTGCCGCTGGCTGACGGTGATGGCGTCGAGCCGGGAAATTCATCTGGAAGATTTGCCGATGGAGTTGCGGGAACGCAATCCAGCGGCCAGCGCCAGCAGTCCCGATTGGGAAACGGCGCTGCGGCTGTGGGCCAGCCAAAGCCTGGGGCGCGGCGAGCAGAGTTTGCTGGAAACCGCCTTGCCGAGTTTCGAGCGGGTGTTGATCCAGGTGGCGCTGGAACAGACCGGCGGCCATCGTCAGGACGCCGCCCGCCTGCTGGGCTGGGGAAGAAATACCCTGACTCGCAAGATCAGGGAGTTGCAACTGGAATGAACCGTCCGGCGCGGCGGATTCTGCAACCATGTTCAATGTGATTCTGTTCGAGCCGGAAATCCCGCCCAATACCGGCAATATCATTCGGCTGTGCGCCAATACCGGGGCGCGGCTGCATCTGATTGAACCGCTCGGATTCCAGTTGGAAGATCGGCAATTGCGGCGGGCCGGGCTGGATTATCACGAATGGGCTACGGTGCGGGTGCATCCCCATCTGGCGGCGTTTCTGGCCGAAGCGCAACCGCCGCGCCTGTTCGCCTTCACCACCAAAAGCCGGGTTTCCTATCACACTGTGGCGTATCAGCCCAATGACGCGCTGTTATTCGGGCCGGAAACGCGAGGTTTGCCTGCTGAGGTGCTGGCGGATCTGCCCCCGGAACAGCGGTTGCGGATTCCCATGCGGCTCGCTGCTCGCAGTCTGAACTTGTCCAATGCGGTCGCCATTGTTGTTTACGAAGCGTGGCGGCAATGCGGTTTTAGCGAGTGTTGAAGCCCGTTCCCCTAGTTCAACCCGCCATCCTTGGCTACACTGCCTGCAATCGCTTTCCCTACTGTTTGTAGAGACTCTTCTTCACCTTACCCGGAGCCTTGAGTCATGGAGTTATTGCTGGATCCCCAGGTCTGGATCAGTTTGCTGACCCTGACCGCGCTGGAAATCGTGCTTGGCATTGATAATCTGGTGTTTATTTCGATTTTGTCCAACCGCTTGCCGGTTCAGGAACAGGCGGCGGCCCGGCGCGCCGGTTTGGCGCTGGCCGTCATTACTCGACTGCTGCTGCTGGCCAGTATTGCCTGGCTGGCGAATGTCACTGCCCCGCTGTTCCATGTGTTCGAACATCCGGTTTCGTTGCGGGATGTGATCCTGATTGCGGGCGGGCTGTTCCTGCTGGCTAAGGGCACTACCGAGATTCACGCCACGGTGGACGGCGTGGAGGAAGAAATGCGCCAGGCTCAGCCCGCCAGTTTCGTTTCAGTCATTGTCCAAATCATGATTTTGGACATTGTGTTCTCGCTGGACAGCGTGATTACCGCCGTAGGCATGGCCCAACATCTGCCGGTGATGGCGGCGGCGATCATCATTGCGGTCGGCATCATGCTGTTCGCCGCCGAGCCACTCAGCCGTTTTATCCATGAAAATGTGTCAGTGAAGATGCTGGCGCTGAGCTTCCTGATTCTGGTGGGGATGGCGTTGCTGGCGGATGGCTTGCACTTCCATATTCCCAAGGGCTATCTGTACTTCGCGATTGCCTTTTCGGTCGGGGTTGAGGCGCTGAATCTGGCGGCCACCAAACGCCGCCGACAACGGGCGGCGCAACTGGCTGAAACCGAAAAGACCCATCCGCTGGCCGAAACCAGAGCCATATCGAAGAATAAAGCCAACGAATTGCGCGCTGTCGCCGAACGTCTCCGCCAGCGCAACCGTCCCGACGGCCGTCCCACGGATAGAAAAAAGTAAAGGTGCAGAAAGACGCTGCGGTTCGCCTAGCCCACAACGGCGCGAAGACAGACCGCCGCTTCATCAGCGGCGGCTTGGGTGTGTTGCAGTAATTTCGCCGCATGATCCAACGTGTGCAATCGGCCCGCCTGCTCCAGCCTGCGGCACAGTTCCGTCAATCGCGCCAAGCCCAGATTGCCGCAACTGGATTTGAGCTTGTGCGCAGTCTGGTAAATGCGTTCGGCGTCCTGGGCGGCCACGGCGATTTGCAAGCGGTCGATCTGGAGCGGCAGGTCGTCCAGAAAAGCGGCAATCAAATTGCCAAATTCATCTTCCATGACCTCGCGCAATTCGGCGATGATTTCCGCGTCAAGCAAGGGCAGCGCATCAATATCTGCACCATTCATATCACTTTCCCCAGTAGAAATTCACGAGTTCAGCATACACCAGGCTTGATTCATCTTCATGCCCGGCCTCACAACCGATTGCAACAGGAGTGGATGATGGGCACGGAAATCGAACATAAATTTCTCATCTGCGATGAACGCTGGCGTTCGCAGGTGGAACGCTCGGCGCGAATGCGACAGGGCTATCTGACCAGCAATGCGCGCTGTTCGGCGCGGGTGCGGATCGCGGACGGTTATGGGTTTCTCAATCTCAAAAGCGGAACCATTGGCATCCAGCGCAGTGAGTACGAGTACCCGATTCCGCTGGCCGAAGCTGAGGAAATTCTGGACACCCTGTGCGAGAAACCGCTGCTGGAAAAAACTCGCCATTACCTGCATTTTGGCGCCCATCTTTGGGAAATTGATGAATTCTCCGGCGACAACGCCGGCTTGATCGTGGCCGAAATTGAACTGAGTCGCCCTGACGAGCCATTCGCCCGCCCGGACTGGCTGGGCGCGGACGTTTCGCACGATCTGCGCTACTACAATTCGCAACTGGCTCGGCATCCCTATCGCACTTGGTCATGCGCGACCGACTGATCCGGATCAGCATCCCCGAACAGCGGCTGGACCTGCTGGAAGGCGGCGCAGTGGCGGCGAGCTACCCGGTGTCCACCGCCCGCAACGGACCCGGCGAACAGCGCGGCAGCGGTTGCACCCCGCGTGGCTGGCATCGGATTCGGATCAAAATTGGCGCTGGGTTGCCGATTAACGCCGTCTTAACCGGGCGGCGACCGACTGGGGAAATTTATGGAGAGGAACTGGCGGGGCGCTACCCGGAACGGGACTGGATTTTAAGCCGGATTCTGTGGCTGACCGGCCTGGAAACCGGCTTCAACCGGGGCGGAAACTGTGACACCTTGCGCCGCTTCATCTATCTGCACGGTTGCCCGGACACTGCGCCGATGGGCGTACCGCTGTCGCATGGCTGTATTCGGATGCGCAATCGGGAGGTGCTGGAAGCTGTTTGAGCGGGTGGATGCGGGCGACCGGGTGTGGATTGCAGGCTGAAATGACTGGATCAGGGTTTGTCCAGTTTGGATCGCAAGCCGTCGAGCACACTCTTGAACTCATTCTGGTTGCGGGAGTTAATCTCGCTCAGCACCCGGTGCGCTTCGTAAACAATGCGGGTCAGCGCTTCCTTGTTGCAGGGTTCGGCAATCGCCAATTGCTGCAAAGTCGCCGAGATATTTTCGCCGGTGTCGCGAACGGTGAAAATGTCGTAGAAGCCCAAATTGTCCAGGATTTGATTCACATCGGGATTGGTGGACAGCAGGGTAGTGGGATGAGCGAAATGCTGGCGATTGAAGTTGGCGATTTTGGCCAACAGCCCCAGGCTGGTGCTGTCAATGGAATGGGCTTCGGTCAGGTCTACGATGATATCGTCGTAATCAGCCTGGGCGAACAGCTTATCAAGGAAATCGCCCAGTGCGCAGCCCATCGTATAGCGCACATCGCCCACCAGTTTGAGCAGGTAGGTATTACCCTGTTTGAGATAGAACGCCGCACCCGCCTCCATTTCACTCCGCCCTCTTGATCAGCAGCAGGGTGATGTCGTCTGGCAATGGGCCGCTCTGATCGAGGTTCAGCTCCTGGATCAGATTCTCGATAGTGAGTTCAGCGTCGCCCATCATCTCCAGTAGAAACGCCTGTTTGTCGCGCAGTGTTGGCTGCGGCAGGGTTTCGAGAATTCCATCGGAAATCAGCACTAAAGCAAACCGCGCTGGCAGCAGCAGGGTTTCGGTCTGGTAGTTGGCGAAATCGAACAGGCCAATCGGCAGACTTTTCTTGCCCACATAACTGGCGTGTTCGCCGTCAAACAGAATGGGAAAAGGGAACTGGCCGCCGCCGCTGTAGCGCAACTGGTTACTGGCCCAGTGGATGACGCCGTAAAACATGGTCAGGTACTTGTCCATGTGGCAACTGAAAATTTCCCGGTTCAGGCGGCTCAGGGTTTCGGCGGGATTGAGGATGCCCCGGTCGCGATTTTGCCGGTGCAGCTCGCGATAGCGCCCCATGTAGCTCTTGAGCATCACCGTGACGAAGGCCGATGACACCCCATGCCCGGACACATCAGCCATGTAAAAGCCGAGATGATCGCCGTCAATCGCGAAGTAATCCACGAAATCGCCGCTGAGATACTGCGAGGTCAGCAGATGGCGACTGAACTGATAGCCGCGATACACCTTGTCGTTCTCCGGCAAGAGTTGAAATTGAATCCTCCGCGCCGCCGACTCGTCTTCCTGCAACTGGCGCACGGTTTGCCGCAACTGCTCGTTCACCGCTTCGAGATGTTCTCGGTGCGCCCGATTTTCCCGCCGCAGCCGGGCGCGCTCCAGAGCATGATCAATGGCGTGCTCCAGCACCGCCATGTCGGCAATCGGTTTGGTGACATAATCCCATGCGCCCAGCTTGAGCGCCTGAATGGCATCGCCCACCCCGCCCATGCCGGATACCACCAGGATCGGCAATTCGGGAAATTCGCGGGTCACCGTCGCCAGCACCTGCAAACCGTCCATGCCCGGCATTCGCAGATCGCACAGCACCAGATCAGGTAATTCGCGCCGACAGAGTTCGATGCCGGTTTGCCCGTCGCTGGCCTGAATCACCTGAAAACCGCTGTCCTCCAGATAGGCCGTTAGGATTTCGCGAACCCGCTGCTCATCGTCAATCATCAGCAGTTTGGTCGGAATGGTGTTCATGCGCGGCCTCCCGACCGGATCGCCAGCGCCCGCACCGCCGCCGCCAGCGGCGCCATATCGCGCAGGGGTTTATGGATAAACCCGCTGATCGTCAAGCCCCATCGCTCGCAGATCGTCGGGCAGGCTATAGCTGGAAGAGCCGGTGTGAATCAGAAATTCCATGCCGGGATAGGACTGGCGCAAGGTGCGAATGGCGCTATTGCCATCCATGTCCGGCAGTCGCATATCCATGATACAGACCCGGCACGCGCCACCGGTTTGCAACCAGATCAGTGCGGGGATGACTGAATCAAAAGCCATCACCCGCAATCCTTCGTCCTCCAGATACGCTTTGAGGTTTTCCCGAATCATGGCCTCGTCATCAACGATCAAAATCCATTCACTCATGACGGGCCTCCCGGGTCAGCGGCAAGCGAATGCTGAAACAGGCGCCTTGTCCGGGTTTGGACGTAGCGGATAGGCGGCCGTTGTGTTGTTCAGTGACAATGAAATAGGACACGGACAGTCCGAGTCCTGTCCCGGCGCCGACTTCCTTGGTGGTGAAAAAGGGTTCGAAGATGCGCTTCAGCGTTTTTTCATCCATACCAGGACCGTTATCAACTACATCAATCAAGGCGTATTCGGTTTCGCGGCGGGTGCGCAGGGTAATCGCCGGGAGGGGCGCGTTCGCCTCGGCCATTGCCTGAGCCGCATTCTTGAGCAGGTTCAGAATCACCTGTTCAATCTCGGTTTTATCGCAGTACACCAGCCGCAGAGCGGGGTCGTAGTCACGATGGATGGTAATTCGTTTGAAATCATACTTCGTTTTCAGATCGTAGTCGCTGGCGGCCAGCCGCAATACGGTTTCCAGCAGGTCTTCCACATCCACTGGCCCAAAGCGCGACTCGCTGCGCCGACTGAAGGACAGCATATCGGCCACAATCTTGGCCGCTCGCGATCCGGCTTCGCGAATGCCTTCCAGAAAGCGCAAAACCTGACGCTGCTCCAGATACCGATGCAGTCGATCCAGATCAACGCCGATGGCTTCGGCGACGGCGCGATTCTGCGGCATCGCGGGATCAATCCGCCGCAGGATGTTCTGACTGCCTTGCAGGATCGCGCCCAATGGATTGTTGATCTCGTGGGCCATGCCGGCCGCCAGCCCGCCGACCGAGAGCATTTTTTCGGTTTGCACCATCATGGATTCAATCCGCACCCGGGCGGTTACGTCGTCGATCCGAATCACCGCCCCTTGAGCGCCTTCCGCCATTAAAGGATAGACCATGACATCGGCGTAATGCAGTTCGCCCTGCACATCCAGGGTCATCCGGGGCGTCTTAATCGGTCGTCCCAGCCGGATCGCTTGCCGCACCTGCTCAAACTGATTTTCCAGTTGGGGAAACATCTCGCCAAAGAACCGGCCTTGCGCGGCTTCCCAGGAGGCGCCGCCCGTCTGCTCAGCGGGCTGATTCAGCACGGTGATATAACCCCAGGGATCAACTCCAATCAGCACCGAGGGCATCGAATCAATGATGTTCTTCAGATAGAGCCGCATCCGCGCCACTTCTTCCTTGGCGTGTTTCTGTTCGGTAATGTCAATCGCGACTCCCAACACCGCGGTTTCACTCAAACCTGGCTCATTAAAGGGAATTTTAAGGGTTTGCATAGTCCGCGCGTGGCCGGTGTGGTCGGTAAAGGTTTCTTCGGCGATCAGCTTGGATGCGCCGCTTTCGATCACTTCCATATCATCCGCCAGCATCCGTTCAGTTTCTTCATCAATCCCATGCACCACCTCTTGTGGCCGGTTGACCAGCGCCTCGACCGTGAGGCCAAAGGCTTCAGCGGTGGCGCGATTGGCCAGCAGGAAACGGCCGTGGCGATCCTTGGCGAAAATCATGTGCGGCACCAAGTCAATGATCCGGCGCAAGCGGGCTTCGCTCTCGCGTAAGGCGGTTTCAGCCCGGACCTGTTCGCTGATGTCGGTGCCGATGCCGCGATAGCCCAGAAATTGACCCGCGCTGTCATAAATGGGCTTGCCACTGATTTTGAGAAAGCGGCTGGCGCCGGGATTGCCGCCGATTTGGGCCTGATAGATGAAATCGCGGAAGGGCAGGCCGCTTTCCAGCATTTGTCGGTGTTGCGCCCATTTCTGCCGATCCGCATCGGTGTCAATCGCCGCCAGTTCCCAGCGGGTGTGGCCCAGCACATGCTGCGGTGCGATCCCGGTCAGGGCGTAGAACCGGTCTGACAAGTAGATGAAGCGCAACTGGGCGTCCATTTCCCAAATCCAGTCACTGGCCGCTTCAGTCACATCCCGAAAGCGCGCTTCGCTTTCCCGCAGCGCGGCTTCGGCCTGCTGGCGATCATTCAATTCCTGTTGCAGCTGCCGGGTGCGCTGCGCCACCTGCTGACCCAGCACCCACGACCATAACAGCGCCGCTACGGTCACGATGCCCAGCGGAACCAGCAGCCAGACCGCATGGCGCAGCAACACGGTCAATTCGCCGGTTTCCGGGCCAGCGGGTCCAAACCAGCGATCCAGCACGGTTTCATGATAGGAGAACGGGTCAAACGCCATGACCACGGCGGCTGCGATGACCACGGCCAGGGCCAGCCCCAGATAAAACCGCCGTGACCAGCCATGCTGTTGCGGAGCGGCGGAGACCGGTGAGAGGGAAGTCATGGGCGGCAGAGGGGGTGAAGGCATCAGGGCTGGCGGATGTGGGGTTAGCCGCTATCATAAGTCTTTTAGGGTTAATAGGCTGAAGCGAGGCGCAAATGATGGCGTTAGGGCCGGTGATGCTGGGACTGGATGGTTTAGAACTGACCGGCGAAGAGCGTGAACTGCTGCGTCACCCGCAAGTGGGCGGGGTGATCCTGTTCAGCCGCAACTACCAGTCGCCAGAACAGGTGGCGGCATTGACTGCGGCTATTCATGCCTTGCGTCAATCGAGGCTGCTGGTGGCGGTGGATCATGAAGGCGGGCGGGTGCAACGCTTCCGCGACGGATTCACCCGCTTGCCCGCAGTGCGGGCGCTGGGCGCGATCTACGATCAGGATCGGCTGCGGGCCAAGCAACTGGCGCGAGTGACTGGCTGGCTGATGGCAGCCGAACTGCGGGCGGCAGGGGTGGATTTCAGCTTCGCGCCGGTGCTGGACCTGGATCATGGCGTCAGCGGGATTATTGGCGACCGCGCCTTTCACGCCGATCCCGAAGCCGTTGCTGATTTGGCTCATGCCTACATGAGCGGAATGCAGAAAGCGGGCATGGAAGCGGTGGGCAAGCACTTTCCCGGACATGGCGGGATTGTTGCCGATTCACATCTGGAATTACCGATAGATTCGCGGTCGCTGGCCGATCTGGAAATGGCTGATCTGCTGGCGTTCGAGCGGATGATTCATTACGGGCTGGCGGCGCTGATGCCCGCCCATGTCCTCTACCCGCAAATAGATGATCAGCCCGCTGGCTTCTCGGCCCGCTGGCTTAAAACGATTTTGCGGCAACAACTGGAATTTCAGGGCGTGATCTTTAGCGATGATCTGGATATGGCGGGCGCGCACGGGGCCGGTTCACCGCCGGAACGGGCGCTGGCGGCATTGGCTGCGGGCTGTGATATGGCGCTGGCCTGCAATGATCGCCGCGCCGCCTGCGCCATTCTTGATCAGTTGCGCCTCGCTCCCGACCCGGTTCGGCAAGTGCGGCTGATTCGGATGCACGGGCGCGGCCATTTGAACCGGGATCGCTTGCATCGCCAGCCGAATTGGCAGCGGGCGGTGCGATGGGTGCAGGATTACGATGCTTCGCCACTGCTGGACATGGATATTTGAGGCCATCAAATCCATCTCAGCAGCTCGGCAGCGCCCATCTGATCAGAAAAGCCGTGGACAACGACGCCATGACCCTGACTGATCACGCCACCCTTCAGGCAGGGCTGTTAAGTTCATCCGAGTCGAACCACCCCGGCGCGTGGCGCCACTCCTCCTTAACCAAGGAGGGGAAATCAAGAAGCTCCCGCCGTGGGTTTGTTCCCCGCCTTGGCTAAGGAGGGGTGCCCGAAGGTCGGGGTGGTTTGATTTTTAGAACGACAAGGTAAAGAACTTAACAGCCCTGCCACCCTCAGGTAGGAGGAGACGAGGTTAAATCCTCAAAGAACTTCTTCGCCTTATCCAGCCAACTGCCTTCTTGCGGGGCGTGGCGCTTGCCGCCGGCCTCCATCGTTGCGGCGAATTTTTGCAGCAAGTCCCGTTGTTCCTTGGTCAGGTTGACCGGGGTTTCGAGACTGACCCGGCACAGCAAATCGCCGGTTGGCCCGCCGCGCACCGGCTTGACTCCTTTGCCGCGAATCCGAAACACCTTGCCGGTCTGGGTTTCCGGCGGAATTTTCAGACTCACCCGTCCGTCGAGCGTGGGTACTTCCAGATCGCCGCCCAAAGCCGCCGCGGTGAAGCTGATCGGCACTTCGCAATACAGGTCGCTGTCCTCGCGGGTGAAGATCGGATGCGGCTTGACCCGAATTTGCACATACAAATCGCCGGGCGGCCCGCTTTGCTCGCCCGCCGCGCCTTCGCCCGCCAGCCGGATGCGGTCGCCATTGTCCACCCCGGACGGCACCTTGACCGATAAGGTCTTCTGTTCCTCGATCCGCCCGCTGCCATGACAGGTTTCGCAGGGATCGGGGATGATGGTGCCGCGCCCCTGGCAACGCGGGCAGGTCTGCTGAATGGAGAAAAAGCCCTGTTGCATCCGCACCTGACCGACGCCGCGACAGGTGGGGCAAGTAATGGGCTTGGTGCCCGGTTTGCGCCGCTGCCGCCACAACTGGCGCAGGTCACCAGTGTGGGCACCCGGATTTTGGCAGTGGCGCCAAATACGGCTTCTTCCAAGGTTAAATCCAGATTGTAACGCAGGTCAGAACCCCGGTAATTCTGATTCCCGCCACGAGCGCCACCAAAAATGTCGCGGAACACTCCGCCGAAGATGTCATTCAGATCGGCCGGGCCATTGAACCCGCCGCCACCGCCAGCGGAACCGTCAACGCCAGCGTGTCCAAACTGATCATAAGCGGCTCGCTTGCGCGCATCGCTCAAGATTTCATAGGCTTCCTTGGCTTCCTTGAACTGCTCCTCAGCGACTGAGTCGCCCGGATTGCGGTCGGGATGGTGTTTCATGGCCAACCGCCGGTAGGACTGTTTGATTTCAGCCTCGCTGGCGTTGCGGGCCACATTGAGAATTTCGTAATAGTCGCGTTTGGCCATGATCCGGTCTTGCGTGGCGGCAGTCAGTGAAAGGGGGATGTTTCAAACCAAAAATCCGGGAGAGCATGAAGTTCCCCCGGATTGCCAGTCTAGCGCAAGAGTAGCGTCTACTTCTTGACTTCCTCAAATTCGGCGTCCACCACGCCATCGTCGGCGGGTTTATGTGCGCCGCCGCCCGCTCCATGCGCGTGGTCGGCCCTGGGTCTGCGCCTGCGCCCGCTTGACCGTAGAGCCGCTCGGCCATTTTGCCGGACAGGTCGCCCAGCGTCCGGGTCTTGGCCTCAATCGCGCTCTTGTTGTCGCTCTTGGCGGTAGTGCGCAGATCGCTGATCGCGGCTTCAATCGCGGATCGCTCGCTGCCTTCCACCTTGTCGCCCAGTTCACGCAAGGTTTTTTCAGTGGCGTGGATCAGGTTTTCGGCCTGGTTGCGCACGTTGACCAGTTCGTGAAACTTCTTGTCTTCCTCAGCGTGAGCCTCGGCGTCGCTGACCATCCGCTTGATTTCCGCCTCGGACAGACCGGAGGACGCCTTGATCACGATGCGGTTTTCCTTACCGGTCGCCTTGTCCTTGGCCGAAACGTGCAGGATGCCGTTGGCGTCAATGTCGAAGGTCACTTCGATCTGCGGCACGCCACGCGGCGCGGGCGGAATGTCCTGCAAATCGAACTTGCCCAGCGACTTGTTGGCCTGCGCCATCTCGCGCTCGCCCTGCAACACATGGACGGTGACGGCGGTCTGGCTGTCATCGGCGGTTGAGAAGGTCTGGGTCGCCTTGGTCGGGATGGTGGTGTTCTTCTCGATCAGCTTGGTCATCACCCCGCCCAGGGTTTCGATGCCCAGCGACAGCGGCGTGACATCGAGCAGCAGCACGTCTTTCACCTGCCCGCCCAGCACCCCACCCTGAATCGCTGCGCCGACCGCAACCGCTTCATCAGGATTCACATCCTTGCGCGGCTCCTTGCCAAAGAACTCGCGCACTTTTTCCTGCACCTTGGGCATCCGGGTCTGGCCGCCGACCAGCAGCACATCGTCAATCTGCCCGATGCTCAAGCCGGCGTCTTTCAGCGCGGTGCGGCAGGGACCCATGGTTTTATCCACCAAATCCTCGACCAGCGATTCCAGTTTGGCGCGAGTCAGCTTGAGATTCAGATGCTTGGCGCCGCTGGCGTCGGCGGTGATGTACGGCAGATTGATGTCGCTCTGCTGGCTGGAAGACAGCTCGATCTTGGCCTTCTCGGCGGCTTCCTTCAGCCGTTGCAGCGCCAAGGGATCGCTGGTCAGGTTGATGCCCGATTCGCGCTGAAACTGTTCGATCAGGTGATCGATGATCCGCTTATCAAAATCTTCGCCGCCCAGAAAGGTGTCGCCATTGGTCGAGAGCACCTCAAACTGCTTTTCGCCGTCTACTTCAGCGATTTCAATAATGGAAATATCGAAGGTGCCGCCGCCCAGATCGTAAACCGCAATTTTGCGATCCTTGGCGCTGGATTTGTCCATGCCAAACGCCAGCGCCGCCGCCGTGGGTTCATTGATAATCCGCTTGACCTCCAGACCGGCGATGCGTCCGGCATCCTTGGTGGCCTGGCGTTGGCTGTCGTTGAAATAAGCCGGCACGGTAATGACCGCTTCGGTGACTGGATGACCGAGATAATCCTCGGCGGTCTTCTTCATCTTCATCAGCACCCGTGCGGAAATTTCCGGCGGGGCCATTTTCTTGCCGTGCGCCTCGACCCAGGCGTCGCCATTGTCATTTTTGACGATCTTGTAGGGCACCAGATCAATGTCCTTTTGCACCTCCGGTTCGCCAAAGCGACGGCCAATCAGCCGCTTGACCGCGAACAGGGTGTTTTGGGGATTGGTCACGGACTGGCGCTTGGCCGGCTGGCCGACGGTAATTTCGCCATCCTCCAGAAAGGCGACGACGGAAGGCGTAGTCCGGTCGCCTTCGCTGTTTTCAATGACCCGGGGCTTGCCGCCTTCCATGATTGCGACGCAGGAATTGGTCGTGCCCAAGTCTATACCGATGATATTGCTCATGATTTACGCTCTCTAAAATTCAGG
>JAAUTD010000061.1 GCA_012031845.1 Synechococcaceae cyanobacterium SM1_2_3 | reverse complement strand
CCGCATCCACAATCGCTGTTCGAGTTTCGCGCCGCGCTGGGCGATAGTCACGGCGAAGTCATGCGCCCGCTACAGTCGCCTTCCTCAAGGCCGACCCCGCGCCGTCCGATGCCCTTCAGGAACAGCCGACGGCGGATCACAGTTCGGTGATCCATACCGCGCTGTGCGTGGAGCCACGCGAAGGCCATTTATATGTGTTCATGCCGCCACTGGAACGGCTGGAACATTATCTGGACCTGCTGGCCTGCGTGGAGCAGACCGCCGCTGAATTGCAAATGCCGGTTCTGGTTGAGGGCTACGCGCCGCCGTCCGACTGGCGCTTGCGCAAGTTCGCGGTCACGCCCGACCCCGGCGTGATTGAGGTCAACATTCATCCGGCCGACGACTGGCAGGAACTGAAGCAGAACATCGAAGGGCTGTACGAGGATGCCCGGCAGGCGCGGTTGGGTACGGAGAAATTCATGCTCGATGGCCGCCATACCGGCACTGGCGGCGGCAATCACGTCACATTGGGCGGCGCAACCCCCAGCGACAGCCCGTTTCTGCGGCGGCCTGAACTGCTGCGCAGTCTGATCACCTACTGGCAGCACCATCCCAGCCTGTCCTATCTGTTTTCCGGCCTGTTCATCGGCCCCACCAGCCAGGCGCCACGAGTGGACGAGGCGCGCAATGACAGCCTGTATGAAATGGAAATTGCGTTCCGGGAAATGCCCGCAGGCGAAGTGCCGCAACCGTGGCTGGTGGACCGACTGCTGCGCAATTTGCTGGTGGACTTGACCGGCAACACCCACCGCGCCGAGTTCTGCATTGACAAGCTGTATTCGCCGGACAGCGCCACCGGGCGCCTGGGTCTGGTGGAAATGCGCGCCTTTGAAATGCCGCCGCACGCCCGGATGAGTCTGATGCAGATGTTGCTGCTGCGCGGGCTGGTGGCGCAGTTCTGGGAGCAGCCGTATCCGAACCGGCGGCTGGCGCGCTGGGGCACCCGGATTCACGATGAATTCATGCTGCCGCACTACGTCTGGCAGGATTTCAAGGGCGTGACCGAAGAGTTGAATCAGGCCGGTTTCCCGTTCGAGAGCGACTGGTTCCTGCCGTTCTTCGAGTTCCGCTTCCCGTTCTACGGGTCCATCGTTCAGCGTGACATTGAACTGGAATTGCGGCAGGCGCTGGAACCGTGGCATGTCATGGGCGAAGAGCAGGCGTTGGGCGGCACCGCCCGCTATGTGGACTCTTCGGTCGAGCGGATGCAGGTCAAGGTGCGCGGGATGACCGGCGAGCGGCATGTGGTGGCTTGCAATGGCCGACGAGTGCCGCTGCGGCCTACCGGAACGCCAGGCGAATATGTCGCCGGGGTTCGTTACCGCGCCTGGCAGCCGCCGTCAGCCTTGCATCCGACCATTCCGGTTCACGCGCCGCTGGTGTTTGATCTGGTGGATACCTGGAACCGGCGTTCCATCGGCGGTTGCACCTACCATGTCCAGCATCCGGGCGGGCGCAATCCCGATACCTTCCCGGTCAACGCCAACGAAGCCGAAGCGCGGCGCTTCGCCCGATTCTGGCCGTATGGACACACGCCGGGTTCGATGGTCGCACCGGAGGAAGAGGTCAATCCCAACTTCCCGCATACGCTGGATTTGCGGCGGCAGAACGGCAACTCGTAGCACAGGCTTCCAGCCGGTGAACTGATCACCGGCACGACGCCGGTGCTACAGAGTTGAATACTACACGAGGGTTTGGCGAAGACGCCGCCCTCGTTTTTTTTGGCCGACTCGGTTTGAATCGGATAACTGCAACAAACAACGGTTTCACTCTCTGGTTTAGCCTATTGCCCAGGAGTGACGCCATGATTAAAAGCATCAGCATCAAACAAAAAACTGGTTGGAGTGCTAACCGTCGTCATTTTAGGCTTCCTGGCGATTGGGTTTGCCTATCAGGCGGCGCTGAAAGTAGACGATGACGCCTTTATCGCTGCTCGCAACCTTAATCAGATTGGCGCACTGGCAGACCGGGTGCGGATGGGAATGCTCGACGCCAAGGAATCGCAAGGCCGTTTTCTGCTTACCCACCGGATCGAAGCGGTGGAACAATATCGAAACGCCATCAAAGCAGTGGATCGGGATATTGCCGAACTGGATCAATTAACCACCGAACCGCAAAGCAAACAATTGATTAGCCAGTTGCGAGAGCGGGTGCAAGGCTATAAATCCGGGTTTGAACGGCTGGCGCAACTGAAGCAGGATTATGGCCTGAATGCCGAAAGCGGGCAGTTGGGCAAGCTCCATCAGGCCGCCAGCGATATGGAAGAGGTGCTGAAGGAATACGGCGCTTCAGTGGCCGAATTGATGACTTCGATGTTGCTGATGCGGCGCAATGAGAAGGATTACATCGCCTATCGCGATGAAGACAATCTGGGACGTATGGCTTCGGAACGCAGCCGTTTTGAACTGTTCATGGATGGCGGCGCCCTGCTCCAGAGCGACAAGGACAGCATTACCCCACGGTTGAACGACTATCACGACGCCTTCGCCAAACTGGTCGAGATCATCCAGAAAGTTGACGTTGAAGATGCTGCGTTAAATCAAACCGTGCGTGATCTGGAGCCGGTTTTGGCGGCATTGCAGAGCAACAAGGATCGGTTGCTGGCGGAAGGCGAAACCCGGGTTCAGGCGCAACGGATTCAAATCAGCCAGGTGTTTATCAGCGTCATTGTGGCGGTGGGCCTGCTGGTTTCCATCATTCTGCTGCTGACCATCCGCACCGTACTTCGGCCACTGGGCGGCGAACCGGTGGTGATCGCGGCGCTGGTCAAGCAGGTGGCCGATGGCGATCTCAGTTTGCAACTGACCCATACCGGCAAGGAACAGGGCATTTACGCGGCGGTGCGGGATATGACCGAACAATGGCGCGAAATTGTGGCGCAAGTGCGGGAAACCATTCTGCAAGTCAATGCTTCCGCTCAGCACACCGTTCAGGAAAGCGTTGAACTGTCGCGGCGCACCGAAGCGCAGGCGTCGGCGCTGGAAGAAACCGCATCCAGCATGGAACAGTTGACCTCGACCGTGACCAACAGCGCCGACAACGCTGCTCAGGCCGAGAAGTTGGCGAATACCGCCCGAATGCGAGCCGAGCAGGGCGGAACCGTCTTGCAGGAAGCGACTGCCGCAATGGGCGCAATTCATGCCAGCAGCGAGCGGATCGGAGCCATTATTGGCGTGATTGACGAGATCGCGTTTCAGACCAATCTGTTGGCGCTGAACGCAGCGGTGGAAGCAGCGCGGGCTGGCGAACAGGGGCGCGGTTTCGCGGTAGTCGCCGCTGAAGTGCGCAAGCTGTCGCAGCGCAGCGCCGACGCCGCCCGGGAAATCAAAAACCTGATTGCCGATAGCGTGGCGCAGGTCACCTCCGGCAGTCATCTGGTTAAAAAATCCGGGCAAGCCTTGCAGGAAATCATTGGCGAAACCCGCAAGGTCACTGATATTGTGGCGGAAATTGCGGCGGCCACCCGCGAGCAGGCGTGCGGCATCGATCAGGTCAATCAGGCGATTCAACAGCTAGATCAGGTGACGCAACAAAACGCCGCACTGGCCGAGGACGCGACTACCGCCAGTCAGACCATGAGCGAGCAGGCGTCGGAACTTCAGCGGTTGATGGGCTTTTTCAAGCTGGACATCGTGGAGGTTGAAATGGCATCCGCTGAAGAAAACGCGCCGGTCGCCAGCCGCGAGCCATCCGCATCAGAGCCACTCATCGCTGCGCATCCGCTTCACCAGCCGATACCCCGATTGGAGCCGGAACCTGCATTCAATTAGGCGCGGTGATTGACTACATCGAGTGGAACAATGGCAAAAAGGGGTTTGCTCCAAGCTCGCTGGCGGCATCAGCGCCGTCTTCCGCCTTTTTAATCAGCATTGCTAACCACGCTCCCTCAAGTGCGACCCTGTTCGAGGTATTGACGCAGTACAGGCATTCTGACCGTGTACGCCAATACCTCGAACAGAATTTTCTACAAGCCTTGTTATGCAAGCTTGCTTCTGAATATAAAATAAACTGCGCCCAGTAAACAAAAACCTGCCCACAAGTAATCCAGCTTGAGTGGTTCTTTCAGGTACATCACCGAAAATGGCACAAAGACTGACAGCGTTATGACTTCCTGCATAATTTTCAACTGAGCGACTGTAAGAACAGTATAACCAATACGATTAGCGGGCACTTGAAGCATGTATTCAAATAGCGCAATTACCCAACTCACCAAAGCCGCGATTAACCACGGCTTGTTATTCAATTCCTTGAGGTGTGCGTACCAGGCAAATGTCATAAACACATTGCTGCAAATAAGAAGAAAAGCTGATAACAGGATAGGGTTCATACTGGATTTGCCTGGTAATTGACTTAATTGGGAAAAAATAGCGCAACCCATTGACTCTCCTGCTAAGTCAATGGTTTAAGCGTGATTGCAGAGAAAAATTCGCTAAACATAAACTTTCCTGATAGAGCCTAAAAACCGCTTACGGCAGTTGATGATCCAATCTCAGAATTGCCTGGATCGTCCCTTCATGTCAATAATCGTCCCGCTTCAGTGATATAAGACCTGCCCTTCGTCATCGTACAGTTGCAATTCAGCAGCAATGGCCGCACGGGCAATAGCCGCCATCAATAACTCATCCAGCAGATTAGACTTTACAGTAATGTTCTTCAGATTTCCGCTAGACATATTGCCATTGATTCCCTCTTCCCATATGTTTTCATCATTGTCGCCATCTAAGTCTTCTTCGGAAAGATCAGGGTAGTTGCTGGTAATCAGCGCGGTGAAATTGGCGAACTTCGGATTCAGGAATGGAGGCTTGGGCGACTGTTCAGCAATGAATTGCTCTGTTGCTTGCGGTGTTGAAACCTCAGTTGCATCAATAATGTGCAGGATGTAGGCCATAAATACTTCCCATTGAATAAATAGTCAGGTCTCATTGACTGGTCGCTGCCTTGAATGCCAAGGCAAAATACTCATTGACATGCTTATTTATTCACATAACTTGATGCGTGAGTTAGACCCGCATCGTTTGTTCAAGCCAATGCCAAGCGCATGGGAATCATGCTTGACGCGACAAACCCCTGCTTTCCATAGAATCGCTGCGCTGCTCCATTCGTTCGATCAGTGAGAAGAGTAATGCGCCTGCAACCGTGTGACCGCGCAAATGCAATGGCCTCGACCAAAAGCTGCGTACCGACGCCTACTCCGCGTTCCTGTGAGGAAACAACCATGTCCTCCAGCAGCGCGACCCGCTCACCGAGCGCCGTGGAAACCGTGAATAGCAGGTTCACCATGCCAACGACTTGGCCGCCCTTTCTCGCCAGTAAAACAGCGCCAGCATCGGGATGGTTGATGATTTGCGCCAACCCCTTGGATTGCGCCTCTGGATTGGGCGTGAACTCTTCCTCCTGCGAGAACAGCGCCGACAATAGCTCGCTGAGGGCTGGTATATCTGCTGATGTTGCCTTTTCGATATGCATGAGAAGATCGTACTCAAGATGCCTAACCATTAGGCTTATCGGGTTGGTTCAAATGCCATAACCACTCATGCGGTCGCTGCTGATGAAAACTCAGCTATTCTGTAGGCTGAAAAAGAGGTAATAGCTTATCAAAACATGCACTCCGACACCCTGCGCATTGCGACTCGTAAAAGTCCCCTGGCCCTCTGGCAGGCCGAACACGTCGCCGAACGACTGCGCCAGACGCATCCCGATTTGCGGGTTGAGCTGATCGGCATGGTCACTCGCGGCGACAAAATCCTCGACAGTCCACTGGCTAAAGTGGGCGGTAAAGGGCTGTTCGTCAAGGAGCTGGAGCAGAGTCTCCTGGAAAATCGCGCTGATCTCGCCGTGCATTCGATGAAGGATGTGCCGGTGGATTTCCCGCCGGATTGGGTCTGCCGGTAATTCTGGCCCGCGAAGATCCCCGCGACGCCTTTGTCTCCCGTCATTTTGCTCATCCCGACGCCTTGCCCGTCGCCGCCCGGATCGGCACGTCCAGCCTGCGCCGCCAATGCCAACTGGCCGCTCGTTATCCGCAATGGCGGATTGGCAGTTTGCGCGGCAATGTCGGCAGCCGACTGAGCAAGCTCGACTCAGGCGCATTCGACGCCATTGTGCTGGCGGCCGCCGGTCTCAAACGGCTGGGGCTGGCCGAGCGGATTACCGTGGCGCTGGAGCCGGAATTCAGTTTGCCGGCGATTGGACAGGGCGCGATTGGCCTTGAATGTCGGCTGGATGATGCGCGCACTCAGCAGATGATCGCTGCGCTCGACGATGCGGCGACCCATATCCGGGTAACAGCGGAACGCGCCTTCAACGCCCGCCTGCACGGCGGCTGTCAGACCCCGATTGCCGGTCATGCGCTCCTGGACGGCGATCAACTGTGGCTGCGCGGACTGGTAGGTGAACCGGACGGCAGCCAGATCGTCGCGGGCGAAATTCGCGGCCCAGCGGCTGATGCCGTCACTTTGGGCGCGACTTTGGCCGAACAACTGCTTGGATGCGGCGCGGACGCCATTCTGCGGCGAGTTTTTGCGGCGTCCTGAGTCGCTTGCGCCATGCCGCCTTCCCTGAATGGCTTGACGGTGCTGGTGACCCGGCCCGAACATCAGGCTGATCTGCTCTGCCGCCTGATCGAACAGCACGGTGGCTATCCGATCCGCTGCCCTGCGCTGGTCATTGGTGAACCACAGGACTGGACACCGGCGCTGGCGATGTTCGACCGGCTGGATAATTATGATCTGGCGATTTTCACCAGCGTCAACGCGGTAGAACGCGCCATGCCGCTGATTCAGCAGCGCGGCGGCATTCCGCCCCGGCTGGAAATCGCCGCGATTGGCAAAGCCACCGCCCAGGCGCTGGCCCGGCATGGCGTTACCGCCCAGGCGCAACCGGCGCAGAGCTTTACCAGCGAAACCCTGCTGACCCTGCTACGATTTCAGGCAGCGACCGTCCAGGGTCAGGCTATCGTGATCGTCGGGGGCGAAGGCGGCCGGGGACTGCTGGCGGAAACGCTGACTGCTCGCGGCGCCCAGGTGGATCAGGCCAGGGTTTACCGCCGTTCGCGACCCAGCGCCGACCTGACCGCCTTGCTGGAAGGCTGGCAACGCGCTCCCATCGGCGCAGTAGTCGTCACCAGCGGCGAAAGCCTGCTGAATCTGTTTGATCTGCTCGGCGTCGCCGGGCAAGATTATTTACAGAAAACCCCCCTGATCGTGGTCAGCGCCCGCATTCAGCACATTGCCGCCGCCCGGGGTTGTCGCCACATTCTGATCGCTCAGGAAGCCAGCGATGACGCCATCATCACCGCCCTGCTCCGCCTGGACGCTCTTTCCTCTCATCCGTTTGGTGAAGCGATATGACAGACCCAAAACTCGATCATGACGATCACAACCCCGCCACACCCAAAGCAGACGCCGCCCACCTCAATCCTCCTCCGCCGTCCTTGACCAAGGGGGGAGCAAAACCGGGGAAAGCGCTGCGCCAACGCCCCGCAACGGTCGGGCGCTGGCCGGTTTTGCGCTACTGGTTGCGCTGGGCGCGGCGGGCGGCAGCGGCGCTCTGTGGTATCTCTGGCAACAGGATCAGGCTCTTCAGGCCAGTCGGCTGGAACAGGCGATCAAGCAGGCGGTGACTCAGCCAAACCCGGCGGCGCAAGAGCTGAAATCCCAGGTTCAGCAATTGCTGGCGCTAAAAACCGCATTCGATCAGTTGCGCAGCGAAGGCCAAGGTATTCGTGAACAGGCGCTGGGACTGACCGGCGATCTGCAACCCTTGAAAAATGCGATGGAATTACACAAGGGTGAGAACGCCATTCTCAAGAGCGAAATCAAGTTGCTGCGGGAAAGCCTTGACGCCCAAAAAACCTTGATCGAGAAACAGGGCGCTGACCTCAGTGCGCAACTCCAGAACTATCAGAATCGCCTGACCCAGCAGAACGAGCAGATTCAGAACCTGAAATTGAGCCATGCCGGTCTGAGCGAACAACTGGAAACACTCAAGACCCTGGTGGCCAAAGGCGGCGACATCAACGCTTTCCCGCTGGCCGAAGTGGATTATCTGCTGCGCTTGGCCGACGCCAAGCTGAAACTCGAACGCAACCTGAACACCGCCCGCCTCGCTCTTGATGTCGCCCAGCAACGGTTAAAAGCGGTCAAGGAAAGCGCGATGGCTCCGGTGCAAACCATGCTGGGTGAAGTGATTGCCAGCCTGCGCGGGGTCCAGCTCCCCGATCTGTCGGCGCTGTCGCACAAGATCGCGCAAATGGAGGGTGACGTCGCCGGTCTGCCGTTGCAGCTCAATTCCGGCACCCCGAACGTCAAGGATCGGGTGAAACCGGCGGCGACGGCTAACGTCAGCACCGATGAAAATCTTTCCTGGTGGGATCGCAGCAGCCAGGCAGTCTGGAACCAGTTCAAGGACATAGTGGTGATCCGCCGGACCCGTAGCGAAGCGCCGCCGCTGATCGCCAAGGAAGAGGAATTTTTCCTGCGGCAAAATCTGCGACTGGAAATGGAAAGTATGCGGATGGCGCTGTTGCGCGGCGACGCGCAAGGCTATCAGGATGCTAACGAGCAGATTCGCCAGTGGACCACCATCTATTTTGATCCCGATGATCAGCGAGTCGCGGTTTTTCTCACTGAACTGCAAGCCCTGCAAACGGTGCAATTCAATCCCTACATCCCGGATTTGGCGGGCGTTAATCAGGCATTTCGCGAAGCGCTGGCCCGTCGTCAGCCGATCCGTCAACTGTTGCCAGCGCCAGCGACGGAACAGCCGTCTGTGTCCGGCGGGGAGGCGCAGCCATGAGATTCCTGCTGGGCATTACCGCCACTCTATTTTTTTCGGTCTGGGTCGCACTGTCGCTACGGCATGATCCGGGCTACGTCATGCTGAGCATCGGCGAATGGACCGTCGAAACCAGTCTGGCTTTTTTCGTCATCGTGCTGATCGCCGCTTTTCTGGCGATCTATGGGCTGATCCGGCTGACCATCCGGCTGTGGGAAACCCCCAGCCAGACCTTGGCGGCCAACCGGCGGCGATTGCACAATCGGGCGCGGCGCCTGTTTGAACTGGGTAATCGGCAAATGGCCGCCGGGCAGTGGACAGCAGCCGAGGCGACCCTGATGAAGGGCGCGCAACACAGCGAAACACCCGCATTACACTATTTGAGCGCCGCCCGCGCTGCCCATCACATCCATGAAGTCAAGTGGCGGCGCGATCTGCATTTGCGCCAAGCCGAGGATTCGCCAAACGCCGATAAGCTGTTAGTGCAACTGGCGCGGGTCGAATTTCTGCTGGATGACCGGCACGCTGAGCAGGCCCGCCCTATTCTGGAATCACTGCATATCCTGAATCCACGTCATCCCGGCATCCTGCGCTATTTAGCCTTGGCCTATCAGCAGCTTGGGGTTTGGGAGCCGTTGCGCAACCTGCTGCCGGAACTACTGAAGCAAAAAGCCGTTAGCGCTGATCTGTTCGCCAGCCTCCAAAGTGAGACGCATCACGCGCTGCTGCATAGCGCCGCCGCCAGCAATTCACTCGATGCCTTGCGCGCCCTGTGGAAACAGACGCCAGCCGTACTGCGCGAGGATGACGAGGCGTTTCTGGTCGGATACGCCACCGCGCTTTGCGATTGCGAGGCCACCGCCGATGCCGAGGCGCTGTTGCGCGAAGCCATCAATCGGCGCTGGAGCGTCAAGCTGGTGGTCGGTTACGGCATGCTGGGACGCGGCAACGCCACGGCGCAACTGACCGCCGCCGAGGGCTGGCTGGCGCAGCATGGCGATGATCCCCATTTGCTGTTGACCTTGGGGCGGTTGTCCAAGCGTTGCCAGCAACCGGCCAAAGCCCGCGAGTATCTGGAACGCAGCATTCAGATCATGCCGACCCCTGACGCCTATCAGGAATTAGGCGAACTGCTGGAATCGCTGCGTGAACTCACCTACGCCGGCCAATGTTTTCATGCGGGCTTGCGGCTGCTGGTCGGCAAACCGCTGGAAAAGCAGGGCGCAATGCTGGCCGCCGCTGAAGCAGCGCAGCAGTTGCAAGCGCCGGATTCAACATCGCCGTTCGCGGCGACGGCAGGCTAGGGCTTTAGGGCCAGGCGACGGTTTGGAACGCCGCAGCCCCGGCTCAAATCCGGGCTGCGGTGTCTTGGCGACCGCCTCATTAAGGTGATCATCTATTGAAGCGACTTGGAGCCATCCTTTTCATCCTGGGTCTTGTTTTAATTTGGGCTGACCTCGCTCGCTCCGCCGTGGCGAGTACTCAACCCTTGGCCGCCACTTCTGCGAGTACCGCCCATACTGACGGAATTCCTGCACCTCCTCTCGAAAAAGTCTCCCTGCAACTGGTTTGGAAGCATCAGTTCGAGTTCGCCGGCTTCTATGCAGCTATCGAAAAGGGTTTTTACCGGGACAAGGGCCTGGAAGTCGAACTGCGGGAATATGAGAACGGCCTTGATATTCTTGAAGAGGCGTTGTCGGGCCGAGTGACCTATAGCATGGCGAATGCCAGCGTGATCGGCTGGCGGCTCGCAGGTCAGCCGGTTGTGCTCCTGGCCAATTATTTCAAGAAAGCCCCTCTGGTGTTGCTGGGCCAACCCAGCGTCCGCACCCTGGATGATCTTAGGGGAAAGCGGTTGATGGCATCTGAAACCAGTCTTCAATCACCACTGTTGCAAAGCGCCCTGCATGAAGCCGGGCTGATGTCTGGACAAAACTTGACTGTCATACCCCACACTTTCGACACCGGACCCTTTATTCGCGGAGAGGTGGACGCCATGACCGCCTTCGTCAGCAACCAGCCGTTCGATCTGGAACAGAAGGGAGTGCCGTTTCAGATCATCGAACTAAACGGTTACATGCCCGGACTGGGGAGTCACTATCTGTTTACCTCTGCCGCCGAAGCTTCCGCCCACCCGGAACGAACCCGCGCCTTCATTGAAGCCAGCAACGCCGGGTGGCGCTATGCCTTGGATCATCCCGATGAGATCGCTGATCTGATCCTTAAACGCTATTCCCAGCACAAGAGTCGGGAGGCGTTGCACTATGAGGCGGAGAAGACTCGTCAATTGATGCTGCCAAGATCGTTGCCGGTAGGGTCTCTCTTGCCACAGCGCATTGAATTGGCGGCAAGCGTCCCTTCTCGATGCGGGTTACCTAGGTGACCGGCGGAATTTGCAAGGATTCTTGTTTGAGCATGACCGGATCACGGCCAAACCGGCTGAGACCCCTGTTCCAGTAGCCCTCACCCCGGAGGAGCGCCAATGGCTGCGGGAGCATCCTACCTTCTCAGTGGCGGCCTTTCCGATAGACCCGTTCAGCATCGTGGATGGGGACAATATCACCGGCTACATGCCGGAACTGATCGGGGCCATCGCCGCCCAGGTTGGGATCGAGCCTCGTTTTGTCCCTCGCACGTTGCGGGAGACAATGGAACAACTCCAGCAGGGAACGCTCGATGCCACCACGACGGTGATCCAGACCCCGGAACGGGACGTCTTCCTGGCGTTTTCCGAGGAGAGCTATCCCGTTACCTTCGGCGTTTTCGCTCGCGCTGAACGCACCGACCTCTCGGACTTTCAATCCCTCAAAGGCCAGACTCTCGCCTCCTATCCCGGATACGGTCTGAATTCGCTGTTCCAGCAATATCTCCCGGATAACCCGATTGTTTTAGCGGCGACCTGGAAGGGATGCTGCGTCTGGTGGCGGAGGGCAAGGCGGATGTAGCAGTGCAGGAGTTGCACTCAGGCGAGTACGCCTTACGAAAATATTTGATCGGCGGCGTGGCGCGCAAGGGGGAGATGATGATCGGCGACAGTCCCACGATGCAGGCCGGTTATTATGCGGTCCGTAAGGATCTGCCATTGCTGAAGTCAATCCTCGACAAAAGTTATCGGGCGCTGCCCGAAGCCGAGAAACAGCGCATCTGGAATCGGTGGCTTTCCAGCCGTGAAGCAGCGCAGGAGATCACTCTGACCCCGGAGGAAAAACGCTGGCTCGCGGAACATCCCGTCATTCGCTATGCCGTGGACCCTGATAGGGCGCCCATTGAATATATGGGTAAGGAAGGTCATCCGACCGGCATGACCTCTGATTATCTCGAGCGGCTGCGGAAATTGCTGGGCGTCCGGTTCGAGGCCGTTCCGCTCGCCACCTGGGCAAGATCGCTGCAATCTCTCGACAGCGGCGAGATTGACCTGTTGCCGACCGTGGCCCAGACCACCAACCGCCTGCAACGCTTTCGGTTCACCGCGCCCTATCTCGCTTTCCCGGTGGCGATCTTCGCGCCGATGGACGCGCCCTTCCTAGGAAGTCTGGAGGCGTTGACTGGAAAACGGGTGGCGGTAGTGGGCAGCTACGCCATGCATGACTGGTTGCGGCAGGATCACCCGGAGATTCATCTGACGCCGGTAGCCTCCACGGCGGCGGGCCTGCGTGAGGTGGCCGAACGGCGGGTGGATGCCTTCGTCGACAACCTGGTCACCACCAGCTACGCCATCGGTCGCAACGGACTCATGCAGATTCGAATGGCCGGGAACACCCCTTATGAAGCTACCTTGAGCATGGGGGTGCGTAATGATTGGCCGATTCTGGCGGGTATTCTGGATAAAGGAATCGCGGCTATTTCCAAGAGCGACCGGGATATTATCTACAACCGCTGGGTCCAGGCGCCGCAACCCCCATCGTTGATTACACCCTGCTTTGGCAGGGGTTAGCGGTGGTCACCGTGATAGTAGCCGTGATTCTTTACTGGAACCGGAAGCTGGCGCAGGAGGTAGCGCGACGGCATCGCGCCGAGCAAGTGCTGATCCGCAGCGAAACCATGCTGCGCACCACGCTGGATTCCACCGCCGATGGCATTCTGGTGGTGAACGCCGATGGCGCCATCCTCAATACCAATCACCGCTTCCAGGCGCTTTGGCGGATACCCGATGAGTTGGTCAGCACCGGACAGGACGAGCGGCTGCTGACCTATGTCCTCGATCAGTTGTCCGATCCGGAAGGTTTTCTGCGTGGGGTAAAAGAGGTCTACCAAACGGATCAGGAACAAAGCGATCTGCTGCATTTCAAGGATGGCCGGATTTTCGAGAGATACACCCGGACATTGACGCTCGACCAGCAGTTGGCCCGTTTGTGGTCTTTTCGGGACATCACTGAACGGCAGCAGATTCTGCTGGCGCTGGCTCAAGCCAAGGAAGCGGCAGAGGCGGCCAACCGAGCGAAAAGCGAATTTCTGGCTAACATGAGCCATGAGATTCGCACTCCAATGAACGCGATCATGGGCATGATTCATCTCTGCCTGAACACGGCTTTGACCCCCCAACAACAAAATTATCTGGACAAGGCGTATGCCGCCTCGAAGTCTCTTCTCGGTCTGCTCAACGACATTCTGGATTTGTCCAAGGTCGAGGCTGGCCAGTTGGAAATGGCGGCCATCTGCTTCGCCCTGGACGAGGTGATGGAGCATCTCGTCACCGTGGTGACGCACAAGGCCGATGACAAGGGGCTGGAGTTTGTCTTCGACATTGCGCCTGATGTGCCGAGATACCTGGTCGGCGACCCACTGCGTCTGGGTCAGATTCTGCTCAATCTGGGTAACAACGCGGTCAAATTTACCCAGCACGGAGAAATTTCCATCACGGTCCGATGGCTCGAATCCAGCGATCAGCGAGTTCACCTGGAATTCACCGTGCGGGATACCGGCATTGGAATGACCGCCGAGCAGATCAAGACCTTATTCCAGCCCTTCCGTCAGGCTGACAGCTCCATCACCCGGAAATATGGCGGGACGGGCCTCGGCCTCTCCATTTGCAAGCGATTGGTGGAGATGATGGAGGGAACCATTGGCGTGGACAGCCAACTTGAGGTCGGTAGCGTCTTCCGCTTCGATGTCTGGCTGGGAATGGGCGAAGACGCTGATTCCGGCGCCTTGGCTAACGCTGGCGCGGGGGATTCCACCAGCAAACGGATTCCGACCGGTGGATTAGCCGGGCGTCGCTTTCTGGTGGTGGAGGACAACGCCATCAATCAGGAAGTGGTTCGTGGTCTTCTGGAACGGTATGGGGCTATCGTAGAAATCGCGGTGAATGGCGCGGAGTCGGTCGCCCTGTTGAAACGGCGGGGCGTCGAGGCGTTCGACGCGGTGTTGATGGATATTCAGATGCCGGAGATGGATGGTTATGAGGCCACCCGCCGGATCCGCGCCCTGCCCGGATTCGACTCATTGCCCATCATCGGGCTGACGGCCCATGTGCAACGACAGGAGGTGGAATGGATGCAGGCCGCTGGAATGAACAACCATGTGGGCAAACCCATTGATCCCCGGTTGCTGTTTAAAACATTGGCTCGCTGCCTGGCCCTGGCAACGACTCCGGCAGCCATCCAGCAAATCACCTCATCGTCGGCTCTGATCCTGCCAGGCATTGATGTAGAGGAGTGTCTGGAGCGTTTGGGCGGCGACGAGCCGTTATTTCGCGAGTGTTGGCCTATTTCTCCAGCAACTATAGTCAGGTCGCCCAGAACATTCGTGATCTCCTCGCGGCGGGGTCACGGACTGACGCCATTCGTTTGGCCCACAGTGTGAAGGGCGCTGCGGGCAACCTCAGCATCACTGGTGTCCAGCAGGCCGCAGCGCGGGTGGAATTGGGCCTGTCCAGCGGGGAGGGCAATGAGACCGAGCTGCTTGACGCGCTGCACAAGGCGATACAGTCAGCCTGTGCAACGATCACCGCCGGATTGTCTGCGCTCACCACCACATTGTAGCGCCAGCATCGCGCTCATCAACCGAACATTGGCGCAATGCCCAGTGGCGTTCTCAATCAATC